>JBELHI010000058.1:0-13833 GCA_042091475.1 Alteromonadaceae bacterium | reverse complement strand
CAGCAAAAACAAGTAATAGCGCCGCCACACTGGCTTTAAGTATGTGACGGGGGTATTTAGCAATCATCAGTATTAATCAGCGATTACCGTGATTTGGCTACTCGCTGAGTAGCCTGATTTATCTAATTGATACATAGATTTTGCATGGCTCGGCGGCACGCTAAATATCCCCGCGCTGGTAAATTTGATACGGTAGGTGATACTGGTCTGCGCCTGACTGAGATTTGCGTACAATACCGCACGGTCTTCCCTGATATCAATATGGTTTATTCCAGTGTAATTATTGCGTTTTGCAATAGAGTTACGAATGATCTCCGTTCCGCCTGGTAGTAAATCCACAATAGCGATTCGCTTGAGTGGAACATTCCCCGTGGCACGCATACGCAAGGTAATAATCGCTTCATCACCTACGGTAAAGGTATTGGTGGTATTGCCATCAAGATCAGTCAGATGTTTGGTGATCTCAATACCATTATTGACTGCCGTTGGCGCAGCTTGTTGTGGGTAGCCCGATTGCCTGCTTAAGTAGTAAAACCCACTATTATTCTGATCTGTTATGGTGATGTTTTTGGTCGTTACTGGGAAAGTGATGTGGCTAAAAGGATGTTGTTTTATATCTATTTCTATCGGTGTATCGGCAACATCCTGTGCGTTAAATGAAAACTCACTTTGACCCTGTATTTTAAGGCTATCTAATGCACCTAGAGCGAGGGTACTGTAGGCAGCAGACACCGTATTATATTGGCCATTCTCGATGGCAGCGGTAAGGGCCAAGATACGTTTTTGTGGTAATGCTCTGGCTTTACTCTCAAAATGTGTCGCCAATAAATAGATATGTTGACTGTGTTGGCTGAGTGACGAATCTAGCTCGTTGACCACCTTGTTAGATGAAAAATCATACTTTGATATCAGGGTTTTACCTTTATTTTTAGCTTGTAATAGTAAATAACTCGCGCCCATATAGGAATTCAGTAAGTCGATTTTCCAGTCAGCCGAATCAAATGTCTGTAAATTTTGTTCAAGATCAAGTAATAAATTGGTGGTCAGCATACCTGTCCGCGTGAGTAAATAAATTGCTTTACTGCGACGTCTAGCATCAGCAAGGTTTGTTGATGTTGCCATGGCGAGTTTACTCAGGAACTTAATACTATTATCAATTAAGTCTTGCGAGACATTGAAGCCTGCATGTTTCGTATCTAAAAGAAAATGAATAGCATGCAGTGACGCTTGGGTGTGACTGCCTTGGCCGCCCGGCCAAAAACTAAATCCACCGTCCAATCGCTGGCGCTGGGTTAAGGTCATCAAGGCCTCGTCTATATGGGCTTTGGTCGTGGCGTAATCACGCTTGTAACTGGGGTGTTTGGACAATCCTACGAGGGGGAATACTTGACTGACTATTTGTTCTGTACAGCCGTGGGGGAACTCTTCAAGGTAATGGGTCATACCCTCAATTAACACCATGGGAGAAGGCGAGGCAAATACCTGTTGCTGTGCTAGTTCAGAATAAAAACCACTATCTACATCCAGCGTGGTGCTACCTTTGGCCATACCAGATGTAAGCCGGGTTTGCCTAGGCATATTGGGCCTGATACTGATACTACTGGTCTGTCGGCTTTGCTCGTCCCGATAACTGGCAACAAAAGTGACGTCAGCATTGCCTAATGTATTTAATGCTTTAAGGGTAAAGGTGACTGCCTGTTCACTGCCTTCATCAATTGTTATTTGTTGTGTGTTTGGAGAAATAAAGGTTAGTGCCTCACTGCTGCTAGCAGTAATGGATATGGCGGCATTAGCTCCTGAATCTTGTATGAAGTTGGCAACGTTAAGGGTTATATCAAATTGATCATTTGGCGCAACATGGCTGATGTCATTGGCCGTCAGTACGAATGGACCGCGCACCACAGTGGTCCGACTTTCAGTACCGACGGCGTCTTTACTTACCGCGATAGCCATGACTCTCAGTTGCCCTGAGAAATCCTCGGGTACAGTAAATTCTAGTTGCTGAGACTCACGGCTGCTGGGCACAAGACCTGACCAAAATACTGCTGGAGCTCTTTGCTTACGTTGAAATGGGTTGAGGTTTTTTGCCATTGCACTGCGCAGTGCCATCACGCCGCCACCACTGGCAGAAGTGAGGGATTCAAGAGAAAACTCAGGCAGTATAAGGTCTAATATTTGATTGGTCGTGACGGTTAACGCACGCTTTTTTAGGAAGTGGGCGAGGGGGTCGGGCACTTGATAATTGGCCACCTGTAAAATGCCCTCGTCAATTGCGAAGATGATCATGTCGCTGTCTTTGTCGGTGCTGTATTCAATTGCCATCGCTTTGCCCGGGCGGGTAATCTTGGCGGTTGACAGCTTGATATCTACTTGTCGTTGAGATTTATCAATGTTGAACGGCACCACTGCATAGACTAAGGGATTGGTGTAAATATCTGGAGAGTCAGCTGCTCTGACAAAACTGACGTTTATATAGGCGTTACCTTCCAAATGGCTGGGAATGGTAATACTTTGCAGACTGCGTTTTGAGTTCATGCTAAACCACTTGAAGGCTTGCACCTCATTATCTTCTATGGTGATCAGTCCGTTACCCTCAAACGGTGCGACAATACTGAGTTGAATGGTTTCACCTGCGGTATAGTCAGATTGATCTAATGTGACGGTTAGGTCTGACGAAATATCCGTGTCGCCTGCGATGTTTGCTTGTGCAACCACATGATAGTCAATACTAGCGACGGTCAAGCCGTCCATGTTTTCAATTTCAATACGATATTTTCCAGCGATGCCAGTGTCGAGGTCAAGTTGATTACCGCTGTCACTAATTGTGGTGTCACTACTTGAGAGCAGTTCACGTCTCTCCGTTTGTTGGTATTTGTAGGTGCCATTGGCTTGTTTAACTAAGGATGATTGTGGTGATAATCGATACCAGTGTTGAGTAAGGTTAGGGTAGGTGACTTTGGTTAAATTATTATCAATAGCAATCAATGAAACCCGTCTAGCACTGTCTTTATGAATGAAATTAAGTGAGCCGTTGGCTTTAAAACCGATGATGCGGTCCAGGGGAGAAACCAGCGTACTGGCAGTGGCACGAACACTGCGACCACCTGAAGCTTCAAACCCTTGGGTATTCAACAGCACTTGATACATACCCTGTTGGAATTGTGTTAAGTCGAGTTCAAACATCGCCAGGCCACGCTCATCAGTGACTTGCTGAGGTAACTTTTTATTCACTAGCAAGGGATTCTTTTTACTGTCATGTTGGCTGGTAATAAACTGATAGTCCTCGTAACCCGCAAAGCGAAATTGTTGTGGCTTAACCGTTAGTGCGCCAGTCACTTTTCTATTTTGCGCCGGCGCATCAAATAGATTAGTTAAGCTGACCTCTGCCATGAGCTTATCACTGATGGTCCAGCCCTGATTATTTACAGCCAGTAATTGGGTGGATATTTTCATACTATCAGGCTGAAACTCTTCTACTTTAAAGTTAATACTATGGAGGTGCCTGTTACCCTTGTTTTGGTCGAGATAAATCCCGGCTCTATATGATCCCGTGTTACCGTCAGGGCGGGTTTTGAAAGAAAATTCATTAAATCCAGAGCTAGGGTTTGACATGAACTTATGCTTTTTCACGACTTTGTATTTTGCGTCTATAATGATCAGGGTCAGCGGCACATTTGCCACTAAATCTAAATTACTACGTTTGATAATACTGGCAATTTTAACCGTTTCACCAGGTCGATAAATACCCCTGTCGGTAAACAACATGGCGTTCAGTTGATTACTGTCATTAGCTGATTGATACACACCGCCAATGTCAAACTTGCTCATGTTGAGCTGTTGAGAATAGTGTTTGTAAGGTATGAATGATACATCTGGACCTGAAGTAACCACATAAACCGTGGGCTTTTTGTCGTCTGTCATACCGTTAGTTGAAGGGAACTTAACGTGACCTTGTTCACCACTGAATCTGCTAAATAGCACTCGACCATTGCTTCCGAGCAGTTCTACTTTTGCATTAACCACGGGTTTACCACTGGATAACGATTGCACAAACACATCACTGGTATTGCTGTTTTGGTGTTTTACAATGACCCCTAGATCGGTAATCAATATCAATCGTTTGGCCGTTGGACCGTAGGTACGCTTTTTATCGTGGTTATAACCTTGAGCCTGGATTAGATAAAGCCCCATGTCTTTGCTGTAGCGCCGAGCAATACGTTTTAAATCCAGTTGGCTGTAATTGGTTTGCTGCGGGGAGAGCGTATTTAAGTGAACGGTCTGTTCTATTTTTTCACCAATGTTGTTTTCATTAAAATACCAGTTTTTAAATTTAGCAGAGGTGATATCACCAGATGTTTGGCTGACCAAGTGATTCAGATTGTCTTTATCGATGCGATGAATAGTGTACTTTAAGCCCGACAAGCCACGAGTTGCCACTGAGATTGTATGATTTCCACTGGCACTTAGTACAGCTCCTTGTCCCATAAACTCAATGGTTTTTGGATAATTAGCGACACGCACAATTTGGCGCGTTTTTGCAGGTGTTTTGAAGTCGTTAACTGAACGTAATCCCCCATCTATATCTACTAAAATACTGGTGTCGTCAGTTAATGTTAACTGCAGCGAATGCTCTGTACTCACATCAGTAGCTATGGGGTTAAAATTGTATTTTATCGGTGTCATTGCGTTTAACGCCTTTTGACTCAGTTCACTGCCTTGTCGCCAATAACTTTTTCCGCCAGGCTGACCTGCACGGGGCAATGCGTACACATTGAGTTTACTCGATAGCTGCTTCGCGTTGATACTATCGGTGAATGTCAAAACAAGGTTTTTTTGTGGTACGCCGTCGCTGTCAGACAGGGTTGTGCTGTTTATGTCTTTAACTTTTAGAAAATTATACCGGTCGGGCAAGATCAGTGTCTTTGTCAATTTATCAAGGGGCTTGTTCTCCTTGAACAAACTGGTAAATCCAGCATTGAGTTGTAGGTAAATTATCCGCGGAGATTCACCAATGACTAATGGCTCTGATTGAACATAAATGTCAGTTTGAGCCTTGTTGGAAGTCACGCTAAAGTTGTGGCTTAGTTGTTTACCGATACCCTGGGTATCACTGTCAAGGCTATATAATTGGAGGGCTTGTTCAATCTCTTTAACTACTACGGGATGGGAGAACGAAAGCGTAGCAATGGCTCTACGTATATTGAGTGCTTTGGGGTCTTGATATAGCTGATAGTCACTAATAGCGGCAGTAAAAGCTGTCGACGTAAAAGTCTTGGGGACCTGGTTGACATTAATATTTTGTGCAAAGAGTTCTGGCGCGAGCGTCATTTTATATTGGGTTGATGGCAACCATGCTTGTGCTGGGCTAAATACTAGATGACGATCATCTTTCCATTGCCAGTTACCGTCTATATGCGGGGTTAAACGAATGTGCTGGTTGACCGTTTTCTGGTCCAACAAAGCAAGACTGGCCACTGAGTCTGCGTTCAAACTTACTGGCGGTAATACCCTTGGCTGAATTATCGGCGGCCTTTGTGGCGGTGGTATTGTGTCCTTATTAGGCGCACTAAAAGTCACGGTAAGGTTGCCGAATGAGGTTTTTTCTGGCTCAAACTGACTATCAACCATTGACGTGTGAACCGTATAATATGCTATCGGGGGAAAAATTGCCTGCCAATATTGAACCAGTAAAGCGGCGCTTATGACTGTGCTAAAAAGCATGACTCTGACGATCCAGTGCAAAGCTAATACCCCTCGCAACCACGCCGGCGGCTGATAACTCAAACGGCCGAATATAAATTTGAAAAGGGTAACCGGTAATGTGATTAAACGGCGCATTGTTGCTATATCCTATAGGCATTAGAAATCACCCAAAGTATATACCTATAATCCACTGTTTTGTATAGTGAATTAGTTATAATGACGAAGCAATACTATGCTCTGGGACATACTGGTAATAGCCGTCAGTGTTGGCTTGAACACAACTGCAAACGAATAATACTGTGTCGTGGCTCTTGCATTTTAACAGGGTTTCAGTAGTCTAAGGCCTTTAGGTATAGCGTTTACGCTATCGTAGTCAGTGATTAATCAAGAGGTCTCTATGTCAGAGCAACAACAGCCGAGTGAAGAACAATTACAACAATGGATGAAACAGCAGCTACAAAAGGCAAACAAACACCTGGCTGAAAATGGTGTTTTATTCGAATCTGTTGCAATGGAGGATAGCCGCTATTTAGCACCGATCTTGGCCATGTGGAAAATAAAAGATACTAAGGGGCAGCGCTATTGGGTTATCAGTGGTGATTGCCCAACAGACTATATCGCGCTGAGTGCAGCCAGTAATGCCCGCGAAGCAATCAAGTACATGTCATTTCGCTGGCAGGCTCAAGCTGATGCTATTATGGCCAAGGGTGCCACAGATAAGGTCCAAGTTGATTACGCTAATCTGTTGATAAACCGCGCTGAAGGGCTTTACGATTTACAAGCAAAAGACGAATTGTGGAATAACTAATCAGTCTTGTGGGCTAAGTTGAAAGTAAGGGAGATGATTATCTCCCTTTTTTATGCCTTTAATCCGCTCCAAATGGAGCTTAGCCACAGTTTAACATCATTACCGTGTACGTTTACCATTAGCTGTTGCTTCTTTATCTAGCTCCGTTTGATTGAGCACATCAAGAATGGCTTTCAATTGAATAGGTTTCTGAATGTAGTGACTAAAGCCAATTTTTTTATACTCGTTTATTTCCGACAGCATATTATTAGCTGTTAATGCAGCGATAGGGGTTTCACAATCAAATAGACGAATATTTTTAAATGCCGTTATGCCATCCATTATTGGCATTTGTATATCCATCAATATAAGGTCAAATTTATTCTCTTTTGCTTGCACTACCGCAGACTTTCCATTGTCAGCTTGGGTCACGGACACACCATGCTTATTAAGTAATAATGCAATGAATTCTCTGTTTTGTTGATGGTCGTCAACCAGTAAAACCCTTAGTTTTATTTCGTGAGAACTGATTTTTTTTGTGGCATTTTGTTGGTTTGCAATAGGCTGTGTGTACCAAGGGCTATCAGCTGGCACTGATAGCGGTAGACGAACAGAGAAAGTGCTGCCCTGTTTTACTTCACTTTCTACGGTGATACTGCCTTTCATCTGCTCGATGTAACGTTGGCAAAGACTCAATCCTAAACCTGTTCCGCCATATTTTCGTCGAACACCGTAATCCCCTTGGCTAAAGGGTGTAAATATTCTTTTTAGTTGTTCTTTAGTCATGCCAATACCGGTATCCGTCACCTGAAACTCGAGTTGTTGCTCGACAACCTTGGTCTTCAGGGTGACGCTGCCAGTGTGGGTAAACTTAATCGCGTTAGTGAGTAAATTTGTTAAGCTTTGAGTTAATTTCATTTCATCTACGGTCATCTGTTCAGGCAGAGGATACTGGTGTTCAATCATTATTTTAATACCTCTGGCGGCAGCTTTTTTGGCCATAGAGGTTTCAATATTGTTAATCAGACCAATCAAACTTATGTCAGTATCATATGTTTCTGTATCTCCAGATTCCAATTTAGTGATGCTTAATATATTGTTGATTACATCCAATAAATGACTACTATTTTCAGAAATCACTTTATGGGCGTTCTGTATTTCTTTGTGGGACATGACGCTATTTAACAGCGCTTCAGAATAACCAATAATTGCAGTTAATGGTGTGCGAATTTCATGGCTCATATTGGCTAAAAAATGATTTTTAGCCAAACCTGCCCGTTGTAGATCTTTTACAAGCTTGCCTTGTGATTGTTGTGCTTTAGTTAACGCCAATGTCCTTTTTTGCACCGTCTTTTCCAATTGATTACGGAATTTTTCTTTGTTGTCGGTCGACAGTTTTTGTACATGAATGATGGCAATTGCGAGGAATAATGCTTCTAAGCCTGCACCTACAAAAACAAGTAACTCAACATCAAATGTTTCACGGAATTCAAAGAAGGTATTGTGACCGCCTAAAATGACCACAAGGGGCAATACAAACCAAAAGTAAGCGATGCAAAAACTGACGGCGGGTCTGTAACCAGAGCGTAACTTTATAAAGCCAGAGACAATACAGAAACATGCCCATATTAGGGGGGCGTAAATAAAAGCAGGTTTACTTAAAACTGGTATCAGAACGGATAATGGTGCCAATATTAAACATATTAACGCGAAACTTCGCAGTAACTTCGTCAGACCAGGATAGTGCTCGGGCAATTGTAAAAATCTTACTGTGAAAATGATGTTACAAGTAATTGCGAGCATAAATGGAAAGGTATGCCAACGATAAAAGTCCATATCGAACCAATATTGCAAAACCCCAAAATGGATGCTAAATCCAGTTAAGTGGCAGGCTATATACAGTCCGTAGTATAGTAATGTAGTTGTACGTTGTTGATAGGCTAATACAAAACTATAGATAATCAAAATCAACAGAGTGCCGGATAAAAAGGCTAATATCATCAAATGGTTACTGGCCATACTGCTATAATCAGACTGTGGCATTAAGTGAATGTGGCGTGCCGATTTGGGGAAGTACGTGTCTTTGTATTCAATTATTAATGTTGCAAATTGGCCGGGTGGCAAATAGAAATTTCGACCTTTTTTAATGACAAAATCGCCCTCGGCGTAATAACCACTCTTACGTGTCTGATGATTTTCTTCGGTGAGAATATGAAACTCTATGTGTTTGAGCTTCTTACCTTTGACTTCAATTACCCAGGATGGCACTTGTGTATCGTTAAAGATATTTGTCAGATGTAGGAATCGGCCACCAGTTCTTGATAGGCGTGTAACCTTAGTGCCATGTTGAGTCAGAAATGTCTCAAGTTCGCTGGTTGACGTAGGCGTGGGCTTATTGCTATCGATAGAATACAGAATATCTGCTTCAATGCTATTATTTTCTAGGCTAGTTGACAATAACCGAGTCTTTGCGATGCTCATTTGCGTTAACATGGTAAACCATACGACACACAGAAGAAGCAGTGTAAAGACTCGTGACATGCTTAAATCCAAAATTTAAAGAACGATATGATAACAGTATTTTGGAAAATAGTAATTAAAGGGAATGTCATATTTTTACATACATTTAACGGTTTGTGCGTCTTAATCGTCATTAAAATCGCTGCGTCAGGTTTATGCTTAAATTGATAACGTATCATAGACTTGGGAGGCTGATATTTGCTCTAGTAAACGATTTAACGAACGTAGTTGGATAGGTTTCGCAAGATAATCGTTGAAACCAATACGCTTGTATTCGTCTATTTCGTGTTGCATATTATTTGCCGTTAAAGCAATGACAGGGGTAGTCGTGTTAAAATTTCGTATCGCTTTGAATGCGCTAATACCATCCATAATCGGCATTTGAATATCCATTAGCACGAGATCGAAGTGCTGTTTACGCATTTTTTCAATGGCTAATTTACCATCGCTAGCTTGAATCACGGTTGCTCCGCGTTGTGTTAGCAATAAGTTGATATAGGCTCTGTTTTGGTCGTGATCATCAACCAGTAAAATAGTCAGCTTATTGTTATCGCTCGTCAAAAGAGTGTCGACATCCGGTAGCCTTTTGGTTGATAGGCAATTAGCGGAGTTGTGAGACCACGTTGTTCCTGCCGGAATTAACACCGGCAGTTTGATAGTAAAAGTAGTACCTACTGTTAATTCACTTTCTACTTCAATCGTACCTTGCATTTTTTCAATGAATTGCTTGGTAATACTCAGGCCTAAGCCCGTTCCACCATACTTTCTACGGGTACCTTGTTCACCTTGAATAAACGGCTTGAATACTGATTTCAACTGTTTCTCAGACATACCAATACCTGTGTCAGTGACAGTGATATGCAATACCTGTTCAATGACCCTAACGGTTAGAGATACTTCACCACGGTCAGTGAATTTAATTGCATTACCCAGTAAGTTAATCAGTATTTGTTTAAGTTTAACGTTGTCAAGGATAACGGTTTCGGGCAGCGGGCGGTCATTATTGATGGCGATTTTAAGATTTTTAAGGTGGGCTTTTTGCTCTGTCGCGTAAAAGGTTTGCTCTATCAATGTCTGTAAATTGGTCGGCCTGTTTTCAAGCTCTACTTCGCCAGATTCTATTTTACTGACATCTAAAATATTGTTAATTAGGTCTAGTAGGTGATTACTATTTTGACCAATAATACGATGGGCGTTACGTTGCTCTTGCTCTGATAATTGCGCGTCTACTAAGGTGTCTGAATATCCAATGATCGCTGTCAGTGGTGTGCGTATTTCATGGCTCATATTAGCCAGAAATTGTGTTTTAGCACTGTTTGCATGCTTCAATTGGCGGATCAAGTTATCTTGACGAGACTTGGCTTGAGTGAGGTCTTTGGTTCGCTCATCCACCTTGGTTTCTAACCTAATTCGAAAACGTTGTTCGCTGTCACTTGAGAGTTTTTGGAAATGAATAATGGCTAATGCCAAGAATAAAGCTTCTAAACTCGCGCCAATAAATACCAATAAGTCCGAATCAATAGGATGTCCATCAGGGGTTAATACGAGGTCACGTCCAACAAGAATAATATACAAGGTGGATACGAGCCAACTTATAGCTAAGCAAAAATTTAGTGCAGGTCGGTAGCCTTGAATTAGACGGATAACGCCCGCGAGCATCGCCAGTATTGCCCATAATAACGAGCCGTAACGAACAACTTGGCCGCTGACAACATATTCAAATAATGAAATTGGCGCCATTAAAAGGCAGGTAAGCCCAGTATACCAAAGCGCTTGAGCTAACCATTTTTGGGTATTAGCAAGATCAAGAAAACGAACAGTAAAACAGACATTAAAGAAAATCGCGAGCATAAACGGCAACGTGTGCCATCGGTATAGGTCGACGTCAAACCACGACTGTATCATACCAAAATGTATGGCAAATCCCGCCAACATACAACACAAGTAGCAACTGTAATACAACAAGGTAATATCCTTGCCGTAATAGGCCTGTATTAAACTATAGGTTATCAGGATAAATAGAATACCGAATAAAAATGCCAAACACATGATGTGATGGCCGGTAATACTGGCGTACTTTGGTTGTGGCATGAGATGGACATATCGGGTTTTTTTTGGAAAATAACTATCTCGGTATTCAATTAATACGTAGGTATTACTTGCCGGTTTCAGATGAAAGGTTCTGCCCTTTTTGATGGGGAAGTCACCCTTGGTGTAATATCCACCCTTATACTGTTGGTAGTTATCGTCACTAAGGATATGATAACGGACGTCTTTTAATTTAGAACCTTCTACTTCTATTACCCAAGAAACATGCTGAGTATCATTTTTAATTCGCATTAGGTGAAGAAATCGCCCACCGTTTCGATCTAACTGGTCTGTTTCAGTGCCATGCTCCTGAATAAATACCTCAAACTCGATGATGTCTTCAGGCAGATTCTGATGCGTATTTAGTTGATAAAGTACTTGAGGGCTGATATTCAACTTTGGGATGACTGTAGATAGTGCGATACTATCGTTTAACGCGTGGCTTGCGAATGAAAACAATGCACAGGCAAGTCCCAAAATTATACTTCTAGCCACTACCATTAATCCCTAATTTAAAATTCAATTAGGGTCATAATACCATTATTTTACAGAATAGTAATTATTCATAACCCACTCACATTGATTAGATGTAAGTGAGTATTCCTGCAGTAAACCATAGGCAAGCTTAGCTTACAATTTCCTTCCTAAGCGCTTTTCAATTTGGTTTTTTTCCCATTTTGGACCAAAAAACGGTGACCATTCAAATACACTAAGACCATGGGACATTAAACCTATACCCCAGCCAATGGCGGCAAACCATGCCCAGATAAATTCCGGGGTAATTATTATGTTGAAAATAAACAATATTGCCATGGTTATGGCAAATTGTAGGCCGTGATTGTAAAAACCTTTTAGTTCTTTTACCCGTTCCATTACATCTTGTTCTTCCTGGCTCTTGGGATCATCATTCATTGTATTATTGTCCTTGTGCAATTCAGAAAAATGTACATCAAATACGGCAGCTAGGGATTTTAATGACTCAGTGCCCGCGTGATGATCACGCTCTATGCGCTGTATCGTTCTGATGCTGAGACCACTGAGGTCAGCTAATTGCTGCTGCGACCAACCCTGTTTTAACCTGCGTTTACGAATACTCATTTGTGCCCCTGTTGAGTTTACGGATTTGATGATAATGATTTGACTGCGTCACACAACGCCATTATGCCCACAAGACTGTGACAATTGTCTGTCATTATGCCGACATTTCAACAAAGTGCTATTGATTTATATGGCCAGAGAGGTGCTAGCCTGCGGGCAGTGGGCTCGTGTATAATGATGAATAAACAATAGGATAGATTTGTATCAAAATGAAAAACAACGTAAACAGTGTGGACCATTGGCAGCAGGTGTATCGGACCAAAAATGATACCGCCTTGAGTTGGCATCAAAGCAAAGCTGATTTGTCATTTCAATTAATAAGTGGGGCGATGCCTTTAACGGCCAATATTATTGATATTGGTAGTGGTACTTCAACCTTATTAGATGAATTATTGATTGCCGGCTATCACAAAATAACTGCCACTGATATTTCCCATCAGGCATTACAGCGCAACCAACAACGCTTATTGGCAAAGCCAGAGACAGCCATGCTTGCCAAACATATCCATTGGTATCAAGGTGATGTTGGCAATATGCTTGTAGGGCAAACATTTGATCTGTGGCATGATCGCGCCGTGCTACATTTTTTATTAACTGACGCTGAGCAAATGGCTTACCGCCAAGCACTGCATCATCACGTTAAAACCAACGGCCATGTTGTTATTGCTGTGTTTGCGCCTAATGGACCACTGAAATGCAGCGGTCTGCCTATCATTAGGCACGACGACACCAGTATACAGTCTTTAGTAGGAGGGCAATTTACTTTGGTCAATACGGAACATGAAACCCATCAAACGCCATGGGGAAGTGAGCAAGAATTTTGCTATTACCACTTTGTTCGATTGTGAGTGGCTGTGTTTGGCCATGGCGAGTCTAGAGTGCTCGTAAGTTTGAATATTTATTACCACCTCAAAGGCCTCCATTACTATAACATTAATGGTGATACAGCTGCTGAAAGGCAGTGAACACCATATCTGCTTGACTAGCGTAATAGGGAGGGGCATTAGGGCTCAGTAATACCGAGAACATATTCGCATTGTTGGCCGCTTGTATGTCATACAGATAATCCCCAATGTAGGCCACCTCTTCAGTCTCTAGACCCCATTTAGCAGCCACCGTAAGTAACGCTGTAGGGTCGGGCTTGGCGGGGGCGTCTTCACGTGTCAATACAAGATCTATTGCAATGCCATTATTATGAATTTTTGTTTGCGCGGCTAAGCTGTTGTTTCTAGTAACAATAGCCATGGGAATGTTCTGTGATTTCAGATGTGCAACAAATTCTTTTGCACCGTCAATCCAGCACGCGTTCTCAGCATCTTGTTGCTCATGCCTGAGTACAATATTATTGGCCTGACGACGTTGTTCATTGTCTGTTATTTGACTAATAAACGACAACAAATCCAGTTCGTCGGGACAGTTCAATTCTGCTCTTATGGCTTGAAAGTCAAGGGAAGAGGAGACTAGAGTTCCGTCCAGATCAAAGATGACGCCGTTAATGCTATTCGGTAACGTGCTCATTAATCAAAAGACTTATCTAATTTCTCTATATTGGCCCACAAGCTTTCCGCTTCAGCGGTAATCATGGAGTAGCTTTTAATGTCACCGCGACGTTGCGCTAACATTGCCTGTTCTAACTT
>JBELHI010000057.1:0-13927 GCA_042091475.1 Alteromonadaceae bacterium | reverse complement strand
CGGCACAGGTAACCAGCCTGAAGCACACCGGACGAATTGCCGAACTGGGCATTGCTGAAGTACATCAAGCCTTGAGTGAAAACGGCCTACGGGACAAAATTACCCTGCGTTGCTCTAATGCCCATCAAACCGGTGTTGATGTGATTAAATCTGCCATTATGGGCGGTGATTCCTTTGAGTTCGGCACCACGGCATTGATGATGCTGAAATGTGTCATGGCAAAGAATTGTAATATTAAATGTCCAGCAGGTCTGACGACTAATCCTGAGCTATACGAGGGAGACCCTCGCGCCTTGGCACAATATTTCCTTAATATTGCCCATGAAGTGCGAGAGCTGTTGGCTAAGTTAGGCTTTGACTCATTGCGGGCCATTCGCGGTCGTACCGAGTTACTGCATTTGATTCAGCATCGAGCGGTGGTGGGGCGTTTAGACATGTCAGCCTTGTTGCGCAGGGCTAATTATGTAAGCTATGAAAACCCAGTTTATCTGGAAGCTAATTTCAGTGTTGATGACCAGTGGTGGTTGCAGGTAGAGCAATATTTATCGGATACCAATAATACCGACTTATCACTACCATCAATACAGCTTAACAACTGTAATAAAACCACTGGCGGTCAGTTGTCAGTTGATATTGAACGACTACTGAATTACAAACTGAGTGATCAAACCGTTGACCAACATCCAGCCCTTTACCGTTTAGCTGGTGGTCGTGTTGTCATGGCTGAGTCTAGTGTGTCGTTAACCACAGATAATTCTGCAGGACAGAGTTACGGCGCGTTTAATACCTCTGGTGTTAACCTACATCATTACGGTACCTGTAACGATGGCGTAGGAAAAAGCGCTAGTGGCGGCAAAATTGTAGTCACTAATCCGCCAACCATCTCTGCCCTTGCAGACAACGTGTTGGTTGGTAACTTTGCCCTATTTGGTGCGACCGGTGGCGAGTTATTTGTCAGTGGTAAAGCCGGTGACCGTTTTGGCGTACGGAATTCTGGTGCCGTTGCGGTAATTGAGGGTGTTGGTGATTTTGGCTGTGAATACATGACTAACGGTTGTGTGGTTAACTTGGGTGGTTACGGCAAAGGCTTTGGCAACGGTATGAGTGGCGGTATTGCATTCCAATACGATCCGTCGGGTAATATTTTACAAAGATGTAGTCAAGATTCAGTGGTTGCCATTACTCTGTCACAGGTTGATGAACTCAATGAAGCTATGACAGATGCACTGTATTATCACCTCAGTCGTCATGTTGAACATACCCAGTCAGTATTGGCTACAAAGATGATCAGTCAGTGGCCGCAAGTTAAATCCGATTTTTATGTGCTGATACCGAGATCGTTATTTAATTCCCAATGTGCCGAGAATATTGCCAGCAATAGTGACACAAAGGCGCAGGTTGAAGAACTTACCCAGTATTATGTCAGCCAGCAAATCAAACAGATTAAAGCGGCCTATCAAGCCGGCGGCAATGGCTTATTTGATGGTCAAGTACCCGCCTTCTCTGAAGGTGACTCTGCACTGGTGTATCAATATGTGAATGCTACCGCCGCAATTTCCCGGGCGTTTGAGTTGGCTAGTAAATCCGATTTAGTCGTGAGTGAAAAAGAGTCCATTGATGATGTTACTCGTTACTTGTTTGATAGCGAGGATAAAAAGTTAACTGATGCGCTGATAAAAGATTACCGCGCCGTATTCAGCCAACTGGATGAAAAACAGCTCGTTCATTTACTGGCTGATAAACGCTTAACGGATTATAAGCAATCTCTTATCTTGCGAGAAGTAAGTGATAGCCGCGCATTGGCGACGTCAGCGTGGATAATGCACCGCCATCAGCAAAACCATCAGGCTCTCACCGAATACTCATGTTGGACAGAAATACTGGCACAGAACAATGCTCAGTTATTGGCAGAGACCAGCGTAAAATATCACACAGACGGCCGTGTATAACGCCAGTGAATGGAGTGAAAAATGAAAGATAATCAACCGTTTAATATGCCTTATTTACCTGACGATATCCCCTTTAATGGCGAACAGAAACAATGGCTGTCTGGCTTTTTGTCAGGGCTACACTCGCGTTTATTGATTAACCAACAGCAAGGCAGTGTTAGCCAAGCATCAAGTCAACCAGCGTTAAAGCCTTTGACTGTGTTGTATGGCACGCAAACGGGTAACTCACAGGCCGTTGCTGAGGACATTGCGAGTCGCGCTGGGAGTCATCAATTGCAGGCAAACGTTTTAGATATGGAAGACGTCACAGTAGACACTTTACGCGAAAGCGAGCGTTTATTGATTGTCACTAGTACCTATGGTGAGGGCGAGATGCCGGACAATGCACAGGCATTGTGGGATGCGGTATCTGCCAGTGATGCACCAGCCCTAGACAAGACCTATTATTCCGTACTGGCCCTGGGTGATACCAATTATGATGGCTTTTGTGTGGCCGGTATTGAGTGGGACAAGCGCTTAGCTGAGTTAGGTGCAGAGCGCGTGGCAGACCGTGTAGATTGTGACGTAGATTATGAAAAAGACGCTGACCAGTGGATAGCAAACGCACTGCCAATCATTGCCGGTAAAGGCAGTCAAATTGGTACTGAAGGGGTTACTCAAACCGCGCCAGCGAGTAAAAAGGTCAAATACAATTTACAGAATCCTTGTAAAGCCAAATTACTGAAAAAATATGCAGTGACGGAAACTGAGTCTAGTAAACAAATCGTTCACTATGAGTTCTGTCTAGATGAATATGGCCAAACTTACGAGGCCGGTGACGCAATCAATATTATTCCCGTCAACCACTTGCCATTAGTGAATCAATTATTGGCTCAGTTAGATGTGCAACAAGAACAGGCGGTAATTTACAAAGATAGTCCAACCACAGCGCAACAATTGTTGTCTGAAAAACTAGAAATTCGTACCCCGAGCACTGCATTGTTAAGCCATATTGCTGATCGCTATGCTGACAGTGAACTGGCGCAATTAGTCAATGCTGGCGATGCCTCTGCTGATCAGTTATCAGATTATTTATGGGGCAGAGATATTCTTGATTTGATCACTGAATTCCCGTTGCAGGGCATACAATTTGAGGACTTTATTACCCTGTGTAAGCCAATGGCTGCGCGCGCTTATTCCATATCGTCAAGTATTGAGTATCATCCTAATCAGGTACATTTGACGGTGGGATCTGTGCGTTATACCCAGCAAGATAGAGAACATCTGGGTGTTTGTTCCACTTACCTCGCCGACCGTCTTGAAGTGGCTGATGATGTGCTCTGCTACTTCGCGCCGAATAAAAAATTCTCAGTGCCAGAGAACCATGATGCGAATATGATTATGGTGGGTCCTGGTACCGGTATTGCGCCGTTCCGCGGTTTCTTACAGCAGCGAGAAATAAGCCAAGCCACAGGTGAGAATTGGTTGTTCTTTGGTGATCGCAATAGTCAAACTGATTACATCTACCAAGATGAAATTGAAGCTTTCTGTGCCAACGGTACCTTGGCAAAGTTGGATTTAGCGTTTTCCCGTGATCAGGCTGAAAAGATCTACGTTCAAGACCGTATGGCAGAAAGTGCTGAGGCCCTATACCAGTGGCTAGAGGACGGCGCCTATTTCTATGTTTGTGGTGATGCCCACAGAATGGCTAAGGACGTAGAACGCACATTATTGAGTATTATTGCCGAACAAGGTGGTTATTCTGCTGCGGAGGCTGAACAATACCTCGACAAGCTAAAAGTTGAGAAACGCTATGTACGAGATGTGTACTAAGTATTGAGGGAGAAAAACCAGTGACCTTACCGTGTTACTGATTTAAATCCTAATACACGATCATGGTGAAATTATTTGCCATGATCGTACTTGTTACCATCCATTAATAGCCGCAGCTAATGGTTATCTGTACCAACTCATTTCTCATAATATCTCCAGCAAACAATCCCTTGGTCTACTTGAGGCTAAAAACTTAATAAAACAATAGACTTACAAAGAGAATATGGCTTGTTAAATAGGGTACAACAAGGGAACCACTGTGTCTTCGGCATTCATTGAACGACAATAATCAACAATGGCTTGTTCAGATTCGTGTAGCTTGGCTAAACACAGGTCTTGGTATGAAGGGGTGGTACTGTGTACCCTGATCTGATAACCCATGTAGTTACGCAGCCAATGGTAGTAGCGTAACAAGTGCGCGTCCTTGTCATAACCTCGCAGCAGATGTTCCATGTGTTCACAGCGATGCATAAAATGCAGCAGGCCTGATTCGTTGCGACTGGCGTCTTGTTGCAGTCCGTAGCTAGCAATGGTTAATTCGGTATTTGCATGTTCAAATGCGCATTTAAAATCATCTTCTTGCGACACCTTATTTTGACCGTACAACGCAACTCCCCAACAATAAAAAACACATCTTAATGATAATCATTTGTATTTGAGGGGTAAAGCACTATTTCCAATTAATCTGGACGAATACCTAAACGATCAAATAAACAATTGATTTATAATATCTAAATTCCTAGTATGGGGTTCACACAATCAATTTAACCCGTATTTATGGATGATTATGGACATGGCAATAATGTATAAAACCACATGCCGACGCTTAACCGTGTTGTTATTATTAGGTCTTTCAATGTGTCACACAGTATCCGCATCATCCTCGGCTTTTAGTATTTCACAATCGGTATTTGGCCAACTGACGGATGGTACGGATATCAATCAATACCTGATAAAAGGGCCAAAGATTGAATTATCAGTGATCAATTACGGTGGAATTATTAATCGCCTTGCCGTCCCCAACAGACACGGTGTGCTACAAGATGTGGTATTAGGCTACGATAATATGCCTGACTACCAACACAAAAACCGATACTTTGGTGTGCTCGTCGGGCGCTTTGCCAATAGAATAAGTCACGGTGAATTGTCCATAGATGACAAAGCTTATGAGCTAGAGACTAATTCAGGCCCCCATCACTTGCACGGCGGGCAACAAGGCTTTGATAAAGTGTTTTGGCAGATAACGCCGTTTACTTCTGAGAGCGATGCTGGCTTGGTGTTAAAGCATACCAGCCCTGACGGACACGGCGGCTATCCTGGTGAGTTATCTGTGACTGTAACCTACACCATCAATACCAATAACCAGTTGAGCGTTCAATACCGTGCAACCACCGACCAAAAAACCGTGTTTAATCCGACTCAGCACAGTTACTTTAATCTCAGTGGTGATTTAGGCAGCAATATTGCCGAACATCAGTTAAGTATAATCGCGAAACATTACTTACCACTGCATCCTGACAGTATTCCTACTGGCGAAATCAAGCCTGTTGCCAATACCGTATTTGACCTTGCAAACGAGCGTAAGATTTCACAACTATTATTCAGCGAAAGCGCGGAAATTAAAGCCAGTAAAGGTATCGACCATTTTTGGTTGAGTCGACGGCAACGGGGAGATTTATTACCATTTGCAACCCTGTATCACCCAGAGAGTGGACGCCTTATGACAGTCTCTACCACCGAAGTTGGTGGTCAAATCTATAGTGGTAATTATTTAAACGCCACCGTGATAGGTAAAAATAACACGGCCTATCAAAAATACGGTGGTTTGTGTATTGAAACAGGGCAGTTCACCAATAGTCCTAACAACAATTTCCCCACGGTATGGGTGACACCAGAAGTGCCTTATTCCTCAGAAACTGTGTATGGTTTTACTATACGCTAGACAACTCAATAAGTGATTAAAAATAAATAATCAATATTCATAATTTATTAATGGACAAAAACAAGCATGGAAAAACAACTATCCAGACCTATTATTTTGATCATAGCTTTAGTGCAAGGCTTATTGCTTACATTACTTTACATTAGCGCTGATAAATTGGTATGGCCTAGCACAGATCCAAGATTCATGATCTCGCTGACAAGTTTTTCCCTGTTGTTCCCCGCGATGTTTCTACTCACGGCAGAGAGTCATAATTGGCGTCGCGCGCTCTATTACCTGCTGCCTTTTTGCTTAGTCGTTGCTTTGATGGGAGTGCATACAGGATGGCAATACTTTCCCATAGGACACTTCAAAAACTCACCTAGTATGCTTATCTTTGTGATATGCCTAATTGTCGCCTGTTTTAAAGCGTTAATGTACACGCAACTGCTCATTAATAACAAAGAGATAAACTTTGCCAATTTGTATAAGCAATCCTGGAAAAATTTCATTACCGTGATTGAGTGCGGTTTATTTGTAGGGATTTTTTGGAGTATTCTGTTGCTTGGCGCAGAGCTGTTTGAGCAACTTGGTATCACCGTCTTTTCAAACCTATTGCGTCAAGAATGGTTTGTCATCCCTTGCCTAACATTGGCCGCGACCTTTGCCATTACGGTATTTCGTAATATTGCGCATACGGCAGAAAATATTGCTTCCATTTTACAAACGCTACTGAAGTTTTTACTGCCAGTCATTAGTGTTATCTCTGCTGGATTCGCACTAACCTTGATATTTACCGGGCTAGATGGGCTATGGCAAGGTTCTGGCAGCACTTTGTTACTCTGGCTTCAGGTGTTAACTTTGTTTTTCTTTAATGCTGTTTACAAGGGTGAGAGTCACTCATCTTACAATCCCAAACTTCATTACTTGATCGTCATTAGCATTATACTGCTACCCTTGTATTCTGTGATTGCGAGCTATGGTTTGTGGTTGCGAATTGACCAGTACGGACTGACCATGAGTCGCTTTTGGGGGTGTTTGATTTTAGTCATTACCACTGTTTTTAGCCTTGCATATGCCCTCAGCATAGTGCTCAGATCTAATCATTGGCTGACATTAGTCGCCCGCATAAATGTTGTCATGGGCTTGGTTATATTGGCGTTAGTTTGTTTACTAAATACCCCGTTACTTAATCCACAGTCAATCGTAGTTAACAACCAATTCGAACGTTTAAAAAACAATAAAGTGAGCATTGATGATTTTGATTTTAATGCGATACAACGACACCTGGGGCGACAAGGTTATTTGGCCGTTCAAGAAAATAAATCACAATTGATAGCTGACCACCCGCGACTCGCCGCGAAATTAGAGCATATGTATGACTTAGAGCAAGAATTAAAGGTATTAACCCGTGCCGAGTTTGCACAGAATATTCATTTTTTATCAAAACAAGAAATATTTCCTGCTGAACTAATTAATGAGTTGTATCGAAAATATCAGGACAATGATTATCCATTTGACCGAGAAAAGACCCTGTATTTATCCGCCATTGAGTTGAACAATACACAAGGGTTGGAATACGTTTGTTTAACAGATAACGGGCAAACTATTAGCGCATATATCTGGCTTTATAAAGATAGTAATTGGACATTTCAGTGGATGAACGGTGCTATTTCAAACAAAAATGTTGAACTTCGAGAACATCTGCACAAAGCAAATATTACGACACGCCCCACTCGATGGAAACAGTTGGTCATTGGCGACAATATATTCACCGTTGAACGGATGGATTAACGTCTTATCTTCACATTTAATTGTTTTTTAAAGTTGCTAACGTATTCACTTGCATGTGCTTTTATTTAATTTAAGATGGTTATGGGAAATAATAAAAAATACCAGTTAGGTGGATAAATGAAAACGCTTTTTAAACTTCTGCTCGGCTTAGCCGTGATGATTGTGACTGCCGATGTGTTGTTGGCCAAGTCAAAGCAAGATGAGGAACTATCTCCTTTCAGCGACAAGACATTCAGTGCAATGAAACTTCGTCATATCGGGCCTGCTTACATGTCCGGACGAATCGCTGATATTGCGGTTGATCAAAAGAATCCATCAACTTGGTATGCCGCAGTCGGCTCTGGTGGTATTTGGAAAACCGCTAATGCAGGTACCACATGGACCCCTATATTTGACAAGCAAGCGGTATACTCCACTGGTGATGTCACCATTGACCCAAGCAACTCAGATATTATTTGGGTTGGCACAGGTGAAAATAACGGTGGCCGCCACATTAGCTTTGGTGACGGTATCTATAAATCGTTAGACGGTGGTAAAACATGGCAAAACATGGGCCTGAAAGACAGTGAGCGTGTTTCTGATATCATTATTCACCCAACAGATTCCAATACCGTGTGGGCCGCGGTACAAGGTCCTCTTTGGACAAGTGGCGGCGAGCGTGGTGTTTTCAAAACCACTGACGGCGGCGCTAATTGGACCCAAGTACTGACACCAGAAGATGAGTGGACAGGCGTTACCTCAATGTTAATTGACCCAAGTAATCCAAATAAACTTTATGCTGCCACTTGGTCACGTCAGCGTACCATAGCCGCTTACGTTGGTACTGGACCTGGCGCGGGTATCCATACATCCAATGACGGTGGCGAAAGCTGGACCGAACTGAAGACCGGCCTACCCAAAGGAAATATGGGTAAAATTGGTTTGGCTATCTCACCAATGAAACCTGATGTTGTGTACGCTGCCATTGAGACAGACAACCGCAAAGGCGGTGTTTACCGTTCTAGCAACCAAGGCGCAAGCTGGACTAAAATGTCTGATGAAGTGGGTGGCGGTACAGGTCCCCATTATTACCAAGAACTGTTTGCTGACCAACATCAATTTGACCGTGTTTACATTGCCAGTAACTACAGTAAGGTATCTGATGATGGCGGTAAAACATGGACGCCAATTAACACCAAGCACAAGCACGTAGATGATCACGCTTTTGCCTTCCACCCAACCGACCCTGACTTTGTAATCATGGGCTCAGACGGTGGTATCTATATGTCTCACGACCGCATGGCCAACTGGCGTTACATTTCAAATCTACCATTAACACAGTTCTACAAAGTAGCTCCGGATGACGCTGAACCTTTCTACAACGTTTATGCGGGCGCACAAGACAACTCCACCCAAGGTGGTCCGTCGCGAACCATGCGTGCTGACGGTATCAAAAACAAAGACTGGTACTTAACCTTAGGTGGTGACGGACACCAACCTGCTGTTGAACCAGGCAATCCAGACATTATGTATTCCCAGTGGCAGGAAGGTAACCTGACTCGTCATGATGTGGTGACAAGAGAGAATGTTTACATCAAACCTCAACCCCTTGAAGGTGATCCTGCAGAACGTTTTAACTGGGATGCACCTATTAATGTATCCGCCCACGACCCGAAGCGTTTGTACTTTGCTTCACAGCGTCTATGGCGTTCTAATGACCGCGGTGACAGCTGGACAGCAATTTCAGGCGATCTAACCAAAAATGGTAATCGTATGCACATGCCAATGATGGGTAGAACTTGGTCAGTAGAAGCGGGTTGGGATATTTATGCAATGTCTGAATTCCACACCATTGCCAATGTTGCAGAGAGCCCAGTAAACGAAGATATTCTTTGGGTTGGTACTGACGATGGGTTGATCCAAGTGACCCAAGATGGCGGCAAGAACTGGAAGAAAATTAGCCTTAATCAAGTCAATGGTGTCCCTGCCACCGCATATGTCAATGATATTCGTGCAGATTTGTATGATCCGAATACCGTTTACGTGGCATTAGACAACCACAAATACGGAGATTTCAAACCTTACCTAATTAAATCCACTAACTTGGGTAGAACTTGGACATCCCTGGCTAAAACCCTACCGGAAAAACATTTGGTATGGCGTATCGTGCAAGACCATGTCAACAAAGACCTGATGTTCCTAGGTACTGAGTTTGGTGTATTCTTTACCGTTAATGGTGGTGACAACTGGCTTGAGCTTAATGGCGGTATGCCAACTATCTCAACCCGTGACGTGAAAATTCAACGCCGTGAAAATGACCTTGTCGTAGGTACATTTGGCCGTGGTATTTATATCCTTGATGATTATGCGCCACTGCGTGAATTGACTGAAGAGTCAATGGAAAAAGATGCCCTAGTATTTGCTCCAAGCCGAGCGGTGAAATGGTTTAAGCTTGACGGTAATCATTCTGACAGTGACGGCGATGATCGCTTTATTGCTAAGAACCCAGAGCACGGCGCTACGGTAACCTACTACCTCAAAGACAGCTTATTGACGGCTAAAGAAATTCGTCAAAAAGCTGAAAAAGAGATGGTAGAAGACAAGAAGTACCCTAAATACCCAAGCTGGGAATCCGTTGAAGCAGAGATCAACGAAGCCAAACCTGTGGTCTATCTTGAGATACGTGACGCGGCCGGTGAATTTGTTAATCGTGTTATGGGAAAAACAACTAAAGGTCTTCACCGAGTAACTTGGGATATGCGTCATGCCAAGGCTAGTGCTGTAACCGGTAAAAAAGCCTCTCGCTGGCATCCCATGGGTGGTGGTCTAGCCGCTGCTCCAGGTCAATACACTGCAACATTGCACAAGCGTGTGGGAAGTGAGGTGACTCAACTTGCAGAGCCTGTTAGCTTTGAGTTGAAAGCCATACATGCGCAAACCGTTGCTAGTCCTAGTGCTGAAAAAGCCAGTGAATTTGGCCAAGCATTAGTGGCAGCAGAAAGACGTTCGTCTGCTGCGGGTGCGGTACTGAAGAGTTTTGAACCGACAATGACAGCGCTGAGAACCGCCATTGACCGCACACCGGGTGATGTCACTCAATTAGAGTCTGATTTTGCGGCGATAAAAGCTGAAGTGATTGCCATACAGCACCAGCTTTACGGCTTAAAATCACGTGATAAACTCGGTGTTACACCAGCTACTATCGCCAGCCGATTAGGTTACGCCATGTCAGCTACTTGGTCTTCTTACGGCCCTACTAAGCAGCATCATCAACAGTTTGCACTTGCATTAAAAGGCTTGGACAGTGTCGTAAAACGGGTTGAAACCTTGCAACAGAGCACAATTCCAAGCTTGCAGACTGCCGTTATGTCAGCGGGTGGACCATGGACATTAGGTGCTGGTGTAATAGCAGAATAATACGGTTATTTACGCTCTAATCTAAGCAACTCATCTAACGGCACCCATTTAGGGTGCCGTTATACGTTAAACAGATAAAAGAGGTATTGAGCTAACGCCAATACCCAAGTCATTACTAGGAAAAAAAATGAAACTTTTCCCACTATTTGTAGCATCAGTTTTGAGCGCAACCCTGTCTTCTGGCGTCAACGCCAAAGCTAAGGACACAGCCGTAGATGCTGAATTGTTCAACAGCATCCCCCTTCGCAGTATTGGCCCTGCGGTAACAGGCGGTCGTATCAGCGACTTCGCGTTTAATCCGTCTAATCCGGCCCACTATTTTGCTGCTACCGCATCTGGCGGTTTATGGCTGACCAAAAATGCCGGTACCACATGGCAAGCCGTTGCTGATGATATGCCCAGTTACTCATACGGTGACGTCACCATGGATCCCAATAACATCAACGTCATTTGGGCAGGTACGGGTGAGAATAATGCACAACGTTCAGTGGCTTACGGCGATGGTGTATACAAGTCTGTTGACGGCGGTCAAAGCTGGAATAATGTGGGACTCAAAGACTCAGAACACATCAGTGAAATCCTGATTGACCCGCGCAACTCAAGTGTTGTTTATGCGGCATCACAAGGCCCGCTGTGGCGTGAAGGTGGTGACCGTGGTTTGTACAAAACCACAGACGGTGGCGTCAGCTGGAAAAAGGTTCTAAAGATCAGTGAACACACAGGTGTCAGCGACATTGCCTTTGACCCGCAAAACCCAGATGTGATTTACGCAACGTCCTATCAACGCCGTCGCCATGTTTGGACACTAATTAATGGTGGTCCAGAATCAAGTATCTATAAATCCACTGATGCAGGTGCTACTTGGAATGAGATAGACAAGGGCTTACCCAGCGTTGATTTAGGCCGTATTGGTATTGATGTTGCGCCATCCAACGGTAATGTCTTGTATGCTATTGTTGAAGCGGCTGACGGAAACTCTGGTTTCTACCGTTCCGTGAACGGTGGAGCAAGCTGGCATAAACAAAGCAGTTATGTGTCTGGCAGCCCCCAATATTATCAAGAGATAGTGATAGATCCTAAAAATGAGAATAGAGTCTACTCATTAGATACCTATCTGATGATCTCTGACGATGGTGGTAAAACCTTTAGCAAAGCCGGTGAAAGCCACAAACACGTGGACAACCATGCCTTGTGGATTGATCCTAACAATACCGACCATTTAATTGTGGGTAGTGATGGTGGTATTTATGAATCATGGGACAGAGCTCAGAACTGGCTATTCCGTGAAAACATGCCCCTGACCCAGTTCTACAAGGTGACAGTGGATAACGCCAAACCGTTTTATAATGTTTTTGGTGGAACCCAAGACAATGCCTCATTGGGTGCGCCACACCGTACCACTCACACCTCAGGCATAAGAAACAGTGATTGGCTATTCACCCAATTTGGTGATGGCTTCAAAACCGTTATTGACCCTGAGAATCCAGACATTATTTATTCTCAATACCAATATGGTGGCCTTGCTCGCTACGACAAGAAATCTGGTGAGCGAGTACAAATGCAACCCGTGTCGCCTGATGCAAAGGTAGCGCAGCGGTTCAACTGGAACTCACCCTTACTCATTAGCCCTCACAACAACGAGCGAATTTATTATGGCTCACAAACCTTGTTCCAATCTGATAACAGAGGCGATGACTGGCGCGCAATTAGTGATGATCTGTCAGCTAACATGGACCGCAATAAGCTTAAGGTTATGGATAAAATTTGGGGCGTTGATACCGTGGCTAAAAACACCTCAACCTCATTCTACGGATCTCTGATTGCATTAACGGAATCAACCCTGCAGGAAGGTTTATTGTATACGGGCAGTGATGACGGCGTGATGCAACGCACTGACAATGGCGGGCAGCAATGGGTGAAATTGCGTTGGCCATCAAAAGTACCTGAGCAATCCTATGTGTCTGACATGGAAGCATCTCTATTTGATAAAAACACCGTGTTTGCGGTATTTGATAATCACAAAAAAGGTGACTTTAAACCCTATGTCATGCGCAGTGATAACAAGGGTAAAAGTTGGAAAAACATCACGGGAGACTTGCCCAATCGCGGCTCTAGTTATGCCATTGCTCAAGACCATGAAAACAAGGATTTACTTTTCTTAGGCACAGAATTCGGCTTGTTCTTCACTCAGAACGGCGGTGAAAACTGGGTACAATTAAAGTCCGGACTGCCAACCATTGCGGTGCGTGATGTGGTGATACAACGCCGTGAGAATGATGTTGCGTTGGCTACGTTTGGTCGTGGCTTCTACATATTAGATGATTATACGCCCCTGCGTTCTGGCGCGGGTAATGTCAAAAAACAGGATGCTACCCTGTTTCCGGTGCGTAAAGCATTGCAATTTGTTGAGCATAGTCCCCTGGGTTTACCGGGTAAATCCATGCGCGGCGCGAATTTCTATATTGCAGATAACCCAGAGTTTGGTGCGGTCTTTAGTTACTATGTGAATGACACATTTACCTCGTTGAAAGCCAAGCGCCAGAGTAAAGAAAAAGCCCTGCGTAAAGATAATGATCCCGTGTATTACCCAAGCTGGGATGCGTTAAAGGAAGAAGATTTTGAGCAAGGGTCAATGTTGATTTTCACTGTGAGTGATAGTGACGGTAATACCGTACGCCGTATCACTGCGCCAGCTAAACAAGGATTTAACCGTATTAACTGGGATTTACGTTATCCTGGATTTGAGCCCATTGAAACTAAAGACCAGTTAGAATCAGGGCCCTTCGTAGTACCAGGCCAGTACTCGGTTTCTTTCTCCAAAGTGGTTAATGGCATTGAAACAGACTACCCACAAAGTCAAACCTTTGAAGTTGCTAACATTGATAACCGTACCTTCCCAAGTGCAGACCGCAAGGCAGATTTAGCCTTTGATATGAAGGTAGGCCGTCTCTATCAAGCCATTTCTGGGGCTAATAAATATATGAAAACATTGGAGGGGCGTATACAGCGCATCAAGCTGGCTACCACCGAAACATTGGCACTTAATCAACAGACC
>JBELHI010000056.1:0-14177 GCA_042091475.1 Alteromonadaceae bacterium | reverse complement strand
AACACAGATACCGATAGCACGGATACTGACAACACAGATACCGATAACACGGGCAACTCGTCAGCAACAGATGCTGGAAACACTAGCCAAGTCACATCATCTGATTCTGGCGGTGGTACCTTAGGGGGGACTGTATTACTGTTAGTAGTGCTTAGTGTGAGACGTCGCCTACGTGTTTAAATTGCTGCAGTAACGGCTAAATTCAGTAAGCTGATCTCATCATGACTTGAGATCAGCGCTGAAATATTGACGGTTTAGAGCAGTATGTGGACGGCAACAAAGGCAAAGAAAAAACCTGTTGCCCATAGCAGTAAAGAAATACTGAAGATCCACACGTTTAGTCTTCTTGTTGTGGAGCAAAGCCTAGCCATAGCTGGGTCAATGGGACAAGGTGCATTACGCGCACGCCATAAACTCAAGCCCGCCACAGCCAACATTAACCCCGAAAGTGAAAAGGTAATGACCTTGTATTTAGACAGTGCAACCAACCAAGGCGCAGTACTAACTAAACCCGCTAGCGACGCACCCGCCCCAATAGTCACCAGTAATGCAGGTAATGCACAGCAAACAAGGGTGCTACTGGATGTCAGTAAACTGAATACTGACAACCAATAACCAGGTTGTTTTGGTTGTTCATCCATTGCTACATCCTTTACTGGTGCTTACTAGGTTATAGCCTGAATTGGTGATCATGGTTTCCAGAGTATTATCGTCCAAGGTTTTGCCCTCGTTCAATTCAATATTAACCATGGCATTGTCCAAATCCACATTAATACTGGCAACGGCTTCGTGGGCTAAGAACACCTTTTCTAGTGCTAGGGCACAAAAATCACAAACCAAGCCATTAACAACGGCATTGACGGTATTGCTACTGCAAGATGCTTTAGCGCCAGCGTTGCTGGACTTCTCGGCACTATGTTGGTGACCGTGATTGTGCTGATGTTGGTCATGGTGCTGTTGTGCTGCCATTAATGGCAGACTGCAAAGGGTGAATAATGTTATTAATAGTTTTTTCATAATCATATCTCTCGTTAAAATCTGATAATTAGATTGGTGGTAAAAGTATTGTCTGTAGTGATCCCAAATTCGGCTAAATAAGGCCCTTTAAACAGCCGTAAAATAGCACTATGGGTGGTCATATCTTTGCTATGGAATGCTTGTAGCATCAACCACGTGTGTATGTCTCCATAGTCACCAATGTAGGGCGCTACGCCGACACGTGCCATATGACTTAGAGACGCTTGGCGTAAGGGGCCAAAGTCTAGACGGTTTTCATAGCTGGTAAACCAGCGACGATCTTCCCAATCGGCGGCCATGCCAAGGAAACCGCCATGTGCTGTCTCATTCCCATTTTTCAGATCTACACCCAAGGCGGATTTGAAATATAGATTGCCCTGGCTGGCTTTACGGTTACGCCTGTGGAGTAAACGGTTATATTGCAAACCATTAAACAATAACTCACTCCCGTATCGGTTTTGCTCAAATAAATAGCCCACGGATTGATTCACAGTGGGAGAATAATGCATGTGAAAGGTATGCCTAACGGCATCGTTTTTTTGCATCACGGTCCAACCGCCGGGGTAAGACACGGGACGCGCATGAACTGCAGTTAAAATAGTACTTAACAGTACGCATAAAAAGCTAATTTTTAGCATGGATATATCCTAATAAAACGTTTAAATCAGTGTTTAAAGTTAAAGGATATGTGTGGGTGGCCTGTCGATGTGTGCGGGGATATGGGTGGGTTCTCGATTGTCTGTTACCTGGAGACTCTCAGTAGGCCCTGTGTTACTTTGATTTATCTGTTGTCCACAGCAGGAGTGACTAATGCATTCAGGACAGTCACAACTGTTGTCATCTAGGGTTATGCCGTTGTGATCCATCTGTACATCAACATTCGCAGGTGGCGTACTTTCTGCCATGGCAGGATGACAATCATTGTGTTGATGCTTGGTATTGGCGTGGGCGTTGATTTCGCTTTGGCAACAGACAACGTTGGCTTGTGCTTGAGACACCACCAATACGCAAATCATGAGCAAATAACTAATCACTTTCATATTACACAATGTAATGAATGGGCCAAAAAAAGTCAAGAGTCAAGTGCTTCTGAAAGTGCAATTAAGGCTATAGTATATTCCCAAGATTACCCATCTCGTGCTATGCTTTGGGGCTATTTTGTTATCTGCAAACTGTCGCGAGTGAACTGTTATGAAAGCGCTAAAAATTAGCCAATTAACTAAAACCTATAAAGGGGGCGTTCAGGCTCTCAACGGGATTGACCTTGAGGTTGAACAAGGTGATTTTTATGCCTTACTGGGGCCTAATGGCGCGGGAAAATCAACCACCATTGGCATTATCAGTTCATTGGTGAATAAAACGAGCGGTTCGGTGGAGGTGTTTGGCCACTCCATGGATAGCCAACTCAATGATGCTAAATCATCCATTGGTCTGGTGCCTCAAGAATTTAATTTCAATCAATTTGAAACCGTATTACAAATTGTTGTTAATCAAGCGGGTTATTATGGTGTACCTCGTAAGATTGCCCTACAACGGGCGGAAAAGTATCTTAACCAACTGGACTTGTGGGGCAAAAAAGACCAGCCAGCAAGGGCTTTATCTGGCGGTATGAAAAGACGTTTGATGATTGCGCGGGCACTCATGCACGAGCCTAAAATGCTAATATTAGATGAGCCAACTGCCGGTGTTGATATTGAACTGAGACGTTCCATGTGGCAGTTCTTAACTGACATCAATGCCAGTGGCGTGACTATTATTCTAACCACCCACTATTTAGAGGAAGCTGAAATGTTATGCCGTAACATTGGGATTATTGACAACGGTAAGATTGTTGAAAATACCAGTATGAAGGCGTTACTGTCTAAGCTAAATATCGAAACGTTCATTTTGGATTTAGCAGCACCCTCTAGCCCACAACTGGAAAATATTAGCCATAGAATGACTGACGATACCACCTTAGAAGTTGATTTGCACAAAGAGGATTCCCTTAATAGTGTCTTTACACAATTGACGTCTCAGGGTATCAACGTCATCAGTATGAGAAATAAAGCTAATCGTTTGGAAGAACTGTTTGTCCACTTGGTTGATAGTGGTCGTGAGGAGAAAGCTGTATGAACCAACAAGTTTGGGTTGCGTTAACGACTATTTGGCGTAAAGAAATTAATCGTTTTATGCGCATTTGGGTGCAGACATTAGTGCCTCCTGTCATCACAATGACCCTTTATTTTGTAATTTTTGGCAGTCTCATCGGTACGCGTATCGGCAGTATGGAAGGCTTTAGTTACATTCAATTTATCGCGCCAGGCCTGATCATGATGTCGGTGATCACAAACTCCTACGCCAACGTCTGCTCGTCATTTTTCAGTGCTAAGTTTCAGCGTAATGTTGAAGAGCTATTAGTGTCTCCAGCACCCACGTTCGTGATTATTTTAGGTTTCGTGGGGGGCGGTGTGTTACGGGCCATGCTAATTGCTTGCCTGGTGACCGGGGTTTCAATGTTTTTTGCTGATTTGTCGATTCACAATATTAGCGTGATTTTATCCACCGTGGTGCTGACATCTTGCTTGTTCTCCATGGCTGGTTTGATCAACGCTGTATTCGCCAAAACCTTTGATGACATCAGTATCATACCCACCTTTATATTGACGCCACTGACCTATTTAGGCGGTGTATTTTACTCTTTGAACGCACTACCAGAGTTTTGGCAAAACCTCAGTCAGCTTAACCCCATTGTGTACATGATTAATGGGTTCCGCTATGGCTTCCTTGGTGCCGACGCTGCGGACTTTAGTCTAGTGACTTCCTATACAGTTTTATTCGGTTTCAACGCAATTCTATTGGCAGTTGCCTATGGGTTGATCAGCCGCGGCGTAGGAACACGCAGCTAATGACTGAAGGTGTATCTCGCTCGGTTACCAGTAATCAGACCGGTATTAATGAAAATTTAACGTCTGTGGTGCAAAGGCATTTGCACCATCCCTCGCAAAAGCCCTTTAGTCAGCACACCTTAGATGCGTTTGAACTGGCTCAACAGTGGCTAAGTGATTGGCAAGGTCCATTAATACTGGACTCTTGTTGCGGGGTCGGCGAAAGCACGCAATGGCTTGCCAAACAATATCCCGATGCAAAGGTTATTGGTGTTGATAAATCCGCTCAGCGGATTGGTAAACATAGCCATTACAAGCAAGATGATACTAATCACCTGGTTCTACAAGCTGACTTAATTGACTTTTGGCGACTTGCGTTTGATGCTAATTGGCGCTTAGATAAGCACTTCTTGTTGTATCCTAACCCGTATCCCAAGGCCGCCCATTTACAGCGCCGCTGGCACGGCAGTAGCGCGTTTGCCGATATTCTACGCTTGCAAGGGGAGCTTACCGTAAGAAGTAATTGGCAACTGTATGTAGAAGAATTCTCTGCTGCATTGAAGATAGCTGGCATCAGTAGTGACGTTGTGCAATACCAAGCAAATCAGGCGATGACACCGTTTGAACGGAAATACTGGTCCAGTGGTCAGACAAGCTGGCAACTTTGCGCAACAATTTTGCCCACTGCAGTGGCAAATATCTAAGCGGTAGGCCATGATGGTATTTGGCGATAAAGCGAACTTATTGTACACTCCGTCGACCCGCATAATCACAGAGGCGTTTAGTGGTGGTGAATAAAGCGCAAGCAAGTTTAGAACACTTATATAAAGTGTTTACTATGCCCGAGGGGCAAGACTCTAAACTGGCACAAATAGAACAACATTTATCAGATAACTTATCTGACTTTTTGTCTCAACACATCGTTGCTTCTGATACGTCCCTAGAGACATTAGAGCGCATGTTTGATGATGCCTGCTTGCCCGAAGATCCCCAGTTTGTCTCCCATCATGCAGAAAAATTATTATCAAATTTAGTAGCCCACTCAGTTAATACTTATTCGCCGCGATTTATTGGTCATATGACCTCGGCATTACCGTACTTTCATTTATCATTGGCTAAGTTACTGGTGGGGCTCAATCAGAATCCTGTAAAGATTGAAACGTCTAAAGCGTTTACCCCAATGGAAAGGCAAACTATTGGTATGATGCACCGCTTAGTGTATCAACAAGACGGTAAATTTTACGGTGAGTATTTACACAGTGCAGCACATTCATTGGGTGCATTTTGCTCCGGCGGTACTATTGCCAACATCACTGGTTTGTGGGTAGCTCGCAATAAAGCTCTGGCAGCCGACGGTGATTTCTCAGGTGTTGAACAGGCGGGACTCTTTGCTGCCATGCGCCACTACGGATACAAGGATCTCGTCATACTTTGCTCAAAAAGAGCGCATTATTCATTGAGTAAAGCAATGAATGTGTTGGGTCTAGGCAAAGACAATCTCGTGATTATTGATACTAATTGTCACACCTTGTGCGCTGAGTCAGCGTTACGTGAAGGCCAAGCACAGCAACAAAAGGGCAATAAAGTGCTCGCTATTGTTGGTATTGCCGGTACCACAGAGACTGGCCATATTGATCCCTTGTCAGCATTGGCAGAGGTATCAGAGATACTTGGCTGTCACTTCCATGTTGATGCAGCTTGGGGCGGCGCGACATTATTTTCTGATAGCCATCGGCATTTATTAGCGGGCATTGAACGAGCGGATTCGGTGACTTTGGATCCCCATAAGCAAATGTATGTCCCCATGGGGTCCGGTATGGTGTTGTTCAAGCATCCAGGTGACAGTAACGCGGTAAGGCATCATGCCCAATATATTCTGCGTCAAGGCTCAAAAGATTTAGGTAGCACTACCTTGGAAGGCTCCCGCAACGGTTCCTCAATGATGCTTTACGCAGCAATACATATCTTTGGCCGTGAAGGTTATCAGTTATTAATTGATCAGAGCATAGACAAGGCGAACCGGTTTGCCGAATTAATCAAACGACATCCCATGTTTGAACTGACCACTGAGCCTACATTATGTATTTTGACTTATCGCGTGTGTCCACAATCCGTATCACAGCGACTGCAAGGGGTTGAGACTGCCAGTAAGGATGAAGTTGACTATATCAACAGGTTAAATGTCAAAGTGCAAAAGCGACAGCGTGAAATGGGTCAATCATTTGTTTCTCGTACACGGTTAAATTTACCCGCGTATGGGCAGCAGGATATCAGTGTATTTCGCGTAATATTAGCCAATCCATTGACCACTGATGAGGATTTGCAAGCCATTCTAGACGAACAAGCACAGCTTGCTCGTCAGTTAGATAGTCGTGGGGTAATTGAATAGCAGCCGCCCGTAAGGCCTTTATTTTGACAGCTATTGCCGCGGCTTATTCTGATTCAAAATCTTCTGGCTGTATTCCCATGGACGTCATAATGGCTCTGGCTTCTTGAGATATTTTCTCTGGATTATCCTTGCGTAGGTCGTCGTCATTGGGCAGTGGTTGCCCGGTAAAGGCATGTAAAAAGGCTTCACACAATAATTCTGAATTGGTTGCGTGACGCAAATTAGCCACTTGCCTACGGGTTCGCTCATCAGTCAGTACTTTCAACACTTTCAGTGGAATTGATACTGTGACCTTCTTCACTTGTTCATTTTTTTTGCCGTGCTCTGCGTACGGATGAATGTAATCGCCATTCCATTCTGTCATGCTTATTTATTTCCTATTGACCCCTCAGTATTTGTATTGTAAAGCCATGACGCCGCGAATACAAATGTCTAGACGGATATACGCCTATTTGATGGAGCTAGTCGGTACGCTAAATATTCGCTATGCTATTCACACGGTGATGTTAAATAGTTAAGTATAGTGAGCCATTGATGCATTTGAAAAATATCTATCAGCAAGTGATTCAACACCCTGTCATGATTCAAGGGATTGCATTTTCACAGTTCTTTTGGCGCGCGTTTCAGCAAGAGCGGGTAACCATTACGGCTGGCCATTTAGCATACGTCTCTTTATTATCACTGGTACCATTACTGGTTATGGTGGTCACTATCCTGTCAGCTTTTCCTGCGTTTTCCCGCACACGTGAAGCCATAGAGGGATTTATTTTTACCAACTTTGTACCCCATGCTGGCGGGGTGGTACAGAATTATATTACCGAGTTTGTTGCTAATGCCTCGCAAATGAGTGGTGTCAGTATTCTGTCCTTGATGGTTGTTGCCTTGTTGTTGATTGGCAATGTGGATAAGACCTTGAATCATATTTGGCGCACACCGATTAAGCGTCGCATGGTATTTACTTTCAGTATGTACTGGATGGTACTCACCTTGGGCCCTATTCTGATGGGGGCTAGCGTAATCATGACGTCCTATTTAGTGAGTTTAGATGTATTTACCAACAGTTATATCACTTTCATGCAAAAGGCTATATTCAAAGTGGCACCATTATTGGCATCAATGTTTGGTTTCTTTATTCTTTATATGGTGGTACCAAACAAAGTCGTAAAGGCTAAACATGCAGCGGCCGGCGCATTTCTAGCAGCTTTGTTGTTTGATTTAACCAAGCATGGATTTGCTTTTTATGTCAGTAACTTTCCCTCTTACCAAGTGATATATGGTGCTCTAGCAGTGGTGCCTATTCTGTTTATTTGGGTGTATTTGAGTTGGATAGTCGTACTGGTTGGGGCAATATTTACCGTTTGTGTTGAACGTTTCAGTACTGTCCGTAAAACGTCTAATGATAACAACTCTATGGGTAAAGATTGCAACCAATCGAGTTGATAAAAATGTTTATAACACCGTCTAACACTCGTCAATTAGTCGATAAACAGGTCCTTGGGTTAACTCACCAGTGAAAACTATGCTAGGGTTGTTAAGAGCAATTACGGTACTATGTTATGCAAGCTACTTACCCGTCAATTCAACCCTATCACACCGAATACATTGCGTGTGATGAACAACGTATTTATGTGCAGCATATCGGCAACCCTGATGGGCTTGCTGTGGTTTATTTACACGGTGGCCCCGGTGCTGGGATCAGTGAAATAAGTACCCGCTATTTTAACCCAGAGCGCTATCACATTATTGTCTTTGATCAACGAGGTTGTGGTCGTTCAACCCCCGCTAATGAATTAGTCAGTAATCATACTCAGGCGCTGGTTAATGATATTGAAACCATCCGCATGCATTGTAATATTGAGCGCTGGGTCGTTGCAGGGGGATCGTGGGGTACCACGTTAGCCCTTGTTTACGGCATTGCTCACCCCCATCGTGTGCTGGGTATGATATTACGCGGAATATTCTTGGCGCGTAAAGAAGACAGCGACTGGTTTTTGTCACCTAGTGGTGGAGCAGCACAGGTATTTCCCGATCATTTCGAACGATTTTTAACCCCCATTAACCACCCCAATGTGACGGTCAAGACGGCTGCAGATGTATTATCACTCTACGCCAGTGTCTTTGACACTGGATGTGAGATAACCACCTTGGCCGCTGCCAAGGCATGGTGCCGTTGGGAGATGCAATTGTCTACGTTAAAAGCCCCAAGCCTCTCGGAGGAAGAGACCGAAGGGATGAAAAATATGTTCTCAATGGCCCGACTAGAATGCCATTACCTACGCAATTATTGCTTTTTAGACGAAGGCTATATTCTCAATAATCTGGATAAACTCGCCAATATTCCCTCATCTATTATCCATGGTCGCTTTGACATGGTGTGTAAGTTATCATCGGCTTATCAGTTAGTGTCCCGCTGGTCGTCGGCTAAGTTAATTATTATTCCTGATGCTGGTCATAGTGGTAGTGAGCCCAGTATCGCTACGGCTATGACACAATCAGCGGACGCAATGGAGCAGTTTTTAACAGAGGAACATAAGTGATAGCATTAATACAGCGGGTAACACAGGCTAAGGTTGAGGTTAATAATCAACTGGTTGGCGCGATAGATAGCGGCTTATTAGTGCTGTTAGGCGTGGAAAAACAGGACTCAGTGGAAAAAGCCAAACGGCTTGCCCAGCGAGTCGCCAATTATCGCGTATTTAATGATAACGATGGTAAAATGAATCTCAGCTTACTGCAAACCGGCGGTCAAGCTTTAGTGGTGTCACAATTTACCCTGGTGGCCAATACTAATCGTGGTAATCGTCCTAGCTTTTCATCGGCGGCAGGCCATCAGCTAAGTAATGAACTCTATCAAATATTTTGTCATGAGATATCCAATCAGGGTATTCTATGTGCAACTGGCCAATTTGCTGCCGATATGCAAGTCAGTTTGCAGAACGACGGCCCTGTCACCTTCCAATTGAAAATATAACCACTTGAAGACTCCGCTTAATCTTGGCAATACCTTGTAATTTATCTAACCCTTGGTAGTATCGAGTCATCGCGTTGTAATGCAGTAGACTACAACATAGGAATACGAATAATTAAAAATAGAGTAATCATATGTTTAAAGTTGAAATCCCCACCACTGAAAGTGAGTTAGCTGCGTATTACCATTTTCGATGGTTAATGCTTCGCAAGCCTTGGAATAATCCTGAGGGTTCAGAAAAAGACGAGTACGACCAAGTTGGTCATCATCGTATGATCCGTGGTAAACACGGTGATCTTATCGCTATTGCCCGTTTACACTACAATTCTAGCGATGAAGCTCAAATCCGCCACGTAGCCGTATCTGGAGAGCATCAGGGTAACGGATTAGGGCGTTTTATTGTTGCAGCAATGGAGAGTCTTGCCGCAGAAGAAGGGGTAAAGACCCTCGTTACTAATAGTCGTGAAACCTCCATCGCATTTTTCCAACGTTGCGGTTATGAGATAGAAGATAGCAGTGAAAATCCAACAGATATGGGACCCCAAGGCCGCTGCCAAATGATCAAGCGTTTACACCTTAACGGCCTTAAAATGCACCCCCAATGGTGCGATGAATTAGAACAAGTTTGGCACCAATCAATTCCTATCTCAGAGCAAATGGGGATCACCTTATTTCAGTATACAGGTAGAACCTTAGAAACCAGGGCGTCGTTAAATAAAAATGTCAATTTACACGGCACCATGTTTGCTGGCAGTATCTTTTCTCTCGCTACTCTCACTGCGTGGGGACTTATCTTCTTAAGATTAAAGGAGCAACAACTGTGCGGTGATATCGTTCTAGGCGATGGCAATATCCACTACCACAAACCCGTCACATCACAACCTCGGGCGTTGTGTCATATTGAGTCTTTGACCGGTCAGTTTGACGGTTGTTTAAAAGGCAAAAAATGTAAATTAGAGGCTAAGGTTCAAATTAGAGATGGTGAACAGCCAGTGGCCGAATTTACCGGAATATTTTGGGTGCTTCCGAAAAGAAAAAATACTTAAACTAGTCTTTGTATAGAGTAAAACCGACATAACATAGACGATAACTTCCCATTTCTAACTAACAAAATATTGTGATCAACATTTCTTTTTTGCAATAGTATGCAATTCAAAAAACACCTAAAACCCATAATTACATCACTGTTATTTTATTATATCTTATAATAATCAATAGCTTAAAAGTGTTGTTTAAAGTGTGTAAATAAAATATGAAATTAATGTATTTGAAATTAATATTGTTATTATTTGCATAAATATTTCTAAAACGGTATTTTGGACGGCTGGAAATCTATTGAAGAGGAGTGATACATGCAGCGATATTTGTTTAATCGTGAACACGAACGTGCTAGTTGTGGTGTCGGTTTTATCACTCATAAACAAAGCCAACAAACCCATGATTTGTTGCAACACGCGCATCAGGCGTTATGTATGATCCCCCACCGAGGTGGAATGAATGCTCAGGGGATTGGTGATGGTGCAGGCGTAAACATCGACTTATCGTTAAACTTTTTCCGCCACATCACTGGCACGCCAAGATTAAAAAAGGGTGAATTTGCAGTAGCAAACTTATTCTATCCAAAAGACCCTACGCAACACTCGCGTGCTGAGGCTTTGGTATATCAGTTATTTCAAAAATTTGATTATCAAATTCTCACTCGGCGTTCAGTGGCAGTCAATCCAGAAGTTCTAAATAAAGCGTCACAAGCAACACAATTAGATATCAAACAAATTATTTTTGCTCGTCCAGATAGACTATCCGACGACAGTGCGTTTGAAAAAGATATCTATGATGCGATGCAAGAGCTAGAAGCTATTGCGTATACTGATGCTTCCCTTTACGGTTTATATCCGCTTTCCATGAGCTGCCGTACGCAAGTATTGAAAGGACGATTAAATAGCTGGGAAGTAATCCCTTACTTTGCCGATTTAATGGATCCTGAGCACTGTATTCATACGCTATTTTTTCATACGCGTTTCTCAACAAATACTGCGCCTAATCCAATGTTTGCTCAACCGTTTAATCATATGGCTCACAATGGAGAGCTAAACACTGATCGCAAGAATAGGATAAGTGAATCCGCCATTGCGCGCTCGCAAAATCGTCAGTTGGTGTTCCCTAGAGGACAATCTGATTCCGCAAGATTTGACCAAACCCTGACACGTAGAGTGCGTGAAGAACAAGCAGCCATTGATTTCTCAGTACTGTCAATGATGCCACCGGCGTGGGAAAACGATGGCGACCTTGAACCAGAAATTCGTAACATGCTGGCGTTTCTATCCCTCTATGAAGAAAAAAACGATGGTCCAGCAGCCGTTATCTTTAGTGATGGGATTAAAGTAGGTGCCCGACTTGACCGCTTAGGATTGCGTCCCCTACGTACCGTTGAAACTAGCGATTATCTTGCCGTCATGAGTGAGGCAGGACAAATAGCATTCGCCCCTGAGACCATTATCAGTCAAGGAAAGATAGAAGCAGGTGGCATGATTGTATTCAATCATCAGGACGGCAGTATTAAGTACTCTAATCAAATCATGAGTGACTACGCTAAAACCGCGTCTTTTTGTGATAAGTTAAAAGATACTGCTACGCCTGTAACAAGCTTACCAACCGTAGCTTGGGATAGCCTGAGTTATCCTATGCAACTGACCCCCGCAGCACGTTATGTAGGTTATGGCTTAAACCAAGAAAGCCTCAAATTTATGTTAGATCCAATGCTGCAATCGGGATCAGAAAAAATAACAGCCATGGGCTACGGTATTGCACCCAATCCCATGGTGGCAGAAGAAGGCGGTATATCACGCTTCTTTAGTCAACGTTTTGCCCAAGTAACCAACCCGCCGTTAGATAGCATCAGAGAAGCCGACGGTATGACGTTGCGCGTCGCGTTGGGGCCAAAGCCCGTGTCTTGGTTAGAGGATTCTAGCTCACGCCATCAGTTGGTGGTTGATTCCCCTATTTTACAGCCGTTGACACTGGTCAAGATTGAACAACAAAGCAAAGTTAAAGTAGCGACAGTTGATACCACATACTCCATTAATCTGTTGGATAAAGACAATCATCAATCTCGGGTTGAAAACAGCTTAGCCCAGGTGGTTGATCAGATTGAACGCGTCGCTGTCGAGGGTGCAGGTATTGTGCTATTGACTGACATAGCTTTGAGTCATGAAAAAGCCGCGTTGCCAGCGATGTTGGTTATTGCTGCTGCTAATCAACGTCTGATTAAGCAGGGCCTACGTTTTGATTGCAGTTTGATTTATCAGACAGGACAAGCCGCCAGTACCCATGACATTGCCTGTTTGTTGGGCTTTGGCGCCTCTGCGGTGTGCCCAACTTCGGTATTTTTCCGTGCGCGTGAATTATATATAACTGAAGAAGCTATCTCAAGCGCCTTAGCCCGTTATCAGAAAGCGGTAGATAAAGCCCTAATGAAAACCATGGGTAAATTTGGTTTGTGTACCGCAGAAAGCTATATTGGCGGTGAATTCTTTGAAGCCAATTTCATTGATACCCTAGATCCTTTGTTACAAGCTATTTTTCCTAACATTCATTCGCCCGTGGGCGGTGTTGGTTTTGCTGATATCGTCAACAACAGTGTGTTCTGGCACGCAAAAATGACAGATACTCAAAGCGAGAAATGTATTCCTGTACTTGGTTTGTTCAAAGAGCGTAGCAACGGCGCAGGTCACAGTTTTGGTAATACCGCGGTGCGCGAGTATGTGCAAATGGCCGACGAAACCATTGCTTATACAGACCATGATCAGAATGATGAGTCATTACTGGATGTTGCTGATAACCACGCTAGGTTACCTGATGATCCGGGTTATAAAGATTTGGGTTACCAAGCCCGTAGCCCAGAGCAAATAGACCAGTTTAATATTACCTCGGGCTACCGTAATTTTGTCAGCCAGCTAGAGCAGGAGCGTGACGAGAGGCCTGCCACACTGCGTGATTTGTTGTCGTTACCGTTAGACCTATTGTCCTGTACCGATAGCAGTGAGATGGCGCAAAAAATCGCGGAAATTCATATTGCTGGCTCAGCAAAAATTGCACTGGTGGGCGTTGAGGTCAACAATAGCGAAGATGGTAGGTATCATCTCTGCAGTCTGCAACCCAGTAGAGAGGAATTTTACCCTCATTTGATTACCGCGTTGACAGAGCATTTTGCTGATCAAGTCACGTGTCTAGAGCAATCACCAACTGGCCTTTACTTACAGGTGACTGGCATTGCTGCTGAATTTTTATCGCGACTTTGTACTGCGCCTCAAGCCATAGCGTTGGATGATATTCAACCGGCCCATCAAATCACCGCACAATTTGCTTCTGGTGCCATGAGTCATGGTGCCTTAGTTGCTAAGGCCCATGAAGCGGTTGCCCAAGGTACTAACATTGCCGGTGCCATGAGTAACTCTGGTGAAGGGGGCGAACGGTCAGGCCGATACAACAGTGTAAAAGCTAGTAAAATAAAACAATTTGCCTCTGGTAGATTTGGTGTATGGACCGGATATCTAGCTGATCCATCACTACAGGAAATAGAAATAAAAATTGCCCAAGGTGCGAAACCGGGTGAAGGTGGCCAGTTACCAGCGGCCAAAGTAAATGTTGAGATCGCTGCTGCCCGAGGTGGTACGCCGGGTGTGGAGTTGGTGTCACCACCACCCCACCACGATACTTACTCTATTGAGGATTTGGGACAGCTAATACATGACGCTAAAGCCGCCCGTGTGCGTGTGATTGTAAAGCTGGTCTCAAGCGAAGGCATTGGTACCATTGCCGTTGGTGTGGCCAAAGCCGGTGCAGATGTGATCAATGTTGCTGGTGGTACTGGCGGCACTGGTGCGGCACAGGTAACCAGCCTGAAGCACACCGGACGAATTGCCGAACTGGGCATTGC
>JBELHI010000055.1:0-14253 GCA_042091475.1 Alteromonadaceae bacterium | reverse complement strand
GCCGGATACAAACCACCGCATGCATCCATGTTCATTGAACTGCCTAGGGTCGTTGTTAATCTACTTTGCTCTGGTTGTGCGCCAATTTTCTCAATCGCCGTTTGTTGAGTTAAGGGTAAACACGCGAAAGATGAGCAGGTAGCTGCCGCTGACAATTGTAATGGAAGCAATTGCTTAAATACGTGTTTCACGGTAAACGGCGAGACAAAATGAATCAGGCTAGCGTACACCAATCCCATGTGTAGCAGGCAGGCTAAATATACCGCGCCGATAAACATGCTCAGTGGTAATAAAATGTCTAAACCTAATTTCGCAATCGCAGGCGAAAGCACACCAACAATACCATAGGGCGTGAGTTTAATAACCCAAGCGACTAAATTGTGTACCAGTTGGTTGGTTTCTTTGAGGGCTTTTTTGAGACTCGGCGCCTCAATTTGATTGAGTGCGCTACCCACTGCCATAGCAATCACTATTAGCGGGATTACTTGGCCTTTGAGCATAGGCTGAAGTAGGTTACTGGGAATAAAACTAGCAAGGGTATCAACAAAAGGAGGAATGGTACGTAATTTTCCCACTTCGGAGGGTAAAGCCAGATCCAGTGTCCCCCACGGCATTATATAGCCCACACTTAAACCAATGATAGAAGCACAAAAAGCAGTGAATAGAAATAACCCAATAATGCGAGAAAGGTGACGTTTAATATCCCCCATATCACAAATAGTTGCTGGAATACTGATCAAGATTATAGGTACAACCATCAACTTTATGGCGTTAAGATACCAACTCCCCAACAAACTGACATACTGGGTGATAGCAGGCGTTAATACGCCAAGAGCGATAGACAACAAAAATGCGATAACTATTTGTTGTGTCAATGAAAGTGATGAGAGCTTCATGGTTATTCCAAAAGTCACAGGTTGATATTGATCTGCATATTAATGGTTATATAGAACAATTGCAAAGCAATGTCCTATTTAACCCTGGAGTATCAAATAGAAGCTAACAAGTAAATTTTGCCACTGAAATACAGTCTCAGTTTGAATATATCGGATGTCTTGTATACATTATAATTCTTAGGCATTTAAATTAAGGATAGTGTTATGGCAGAGCAAGGTTCTGGCGGAAATGTGATAGCTGCAATCGCAAGTTTTTTCCTTCCCGGTTTAGGGCAGCTGGTACAGGGGCGATTATTACCTGCCGTTTTGTTTTTTGCGTTTACGGCATTGTTTTACGGGTTAATGGTGACCTGGCCTTTAGGCGCTATTATTCATTTGATATCAATTATCAGTGCTGCGCGGTTTTCCTCATGATTAGGTCACTGTGGTGTAAAATCTTCCTTACTATAGTCAGTGTTACCATGCTGTCGGCCTGTCAATCCGCCTACTATGGGGCATGGGAGGCGCTAGGTATTGAAAAGCGCGATATCCTGGTTGAGCGTGTAGAATCTGCCAAAGATGCCCAGCAAGAGGCTCAACAGCAATTTTCTTCAGCTTTGCAGGAGTTGTCTATTTTAATTAGTTACGACGGTGGAGAGCTTGAAAAGGTTTATGACGGTTTGAAACAGCAATACGAATCCAGTGCCGCATCCGCAGCTGATGTGTCCGCAAGGATTGATAAAGTCCAGTCCGTGGCAGATGATTTGTTTGATGAGTGGTCACAGGAATTGAGTTTATACAAAAATGCTAATTTGAAACGAGACAGTCAGCGAAAATTACGTGACACACAAGTACAGTATCAGGGCCTGTTGCGCGCGATGCGCGTTTCTGAAAATCGTATGCAACCGGTATTAGACGCGTTACAAGATAATATGTTGTATTTAAAGCACAACTTAAACGCCAACGCGGTAGGTGCGTTAAAGGGAGAGTTAAGCAATATTCAACGAGACGTTGAGAGACTACTGGCGGATATGAATTTATCGATTAAGGCATCTAATGACTTTATTCAACGTATGAAAAACTAGACCTTAATACCCAGAAAGGAATGACAGATGACTTTACCAACACTTACTTATTTTGACTTTGATGGCGGACGAGGCGAGCCTATTCGACTAGCCCTGACGATTGCAGCAATTGACTTTGAAGATGACCGTTTTGCCATGAGTGAATTTGCAACTGTACGAAAAACAACACCCTTTGGCCAAGTGCCGACTTTTACTCTGGGCAGTCAACAGATCACCCAAACCAATGCTATCTTGCGTTATGTTGGTAAATTGTCGGGCCTATATCCGGAGGACCCTATTCAAGGTTTACTATGTGATGAGGCGATGGATGTCATTGAAGATACAATCAATAAAGTAGTAGCAACCTTTGGATTACAAGGTGACGAGTTAAAAGCAGCCCGTGAAGCGCTGTTGTCAGGACCCTATACTGTCTACCTCAATTGGCTGAACGAACGTCTTGATCAACAAGGTGGGCACTATTTTGTTGGTAATACCCTCACCATTGCCGATCTCAAAGTGTGGGTTTTTCTGCAAACGTTGATGGCGGGGATGTTTGAGTATATTGCTAAAGATTGGGTTTCTTCCAACTACCCGGCATTGGCGAATTATGTATCCCGAATTGCCAACGTGTCAGAAATTAAAGAGTATTACGCAGGTCGCTAGTTAGGTATGGCCTAGAGATATGGCAGGGCACTACTATGTCTCTGGGTTATTGCGCGGCCATTTATAGGTACATCGCCGCAAGCTGACAAGCATTGTTAGCCTTATAATCTAATATACTATTTCTTAATTACCGTCATTTTATCTCTATTAAAAATTCAATATAATACGACCCTTGTTTTTCTGCTTTTAGAGGTTTGTTTTATATGTTTTTTTCAATTGTTAAATCTGCAAGTATATTCTTGGTATTATGTTTCGTAAGTTTTGTCACTTCTGCTAGCCAAGAGGTATTAGCGCAAGATAATACTGAAAGCAGTATTCCAGTGACGAAAAGAATCCCCGAACACGTCTATGGTAATCAATATAGTCGTGTGCTTGTTACGTTGGGGAGGGGCGGCATTGATGCTGATGTTGCTAACGGGGAGAATATCGGTGATAGCGCAGGGTCCTTGCGTGTCGGTTGGGAAAATATCACTGATAATTTCATATGGGGCCTAGGTTTTAATATTTATGCTTACAGTGACCGCGATGAGTTTTCTCAGCAAGTCACTAGCGTATGGGGTGGCGATACCTCCACTCAAGAGTCTGACGCATCAGGCACAGCCCTATACGGAGAAATTGGCTATGCTTTCCCTTTAACTGATGACGTCTCTGCTGATTTACTGGTTGGGTTGGAACTGATGGTCTCTTCAAAGCGATCCATCGCCTACTGTGACGATTGCTATGAGCAAGATATTGATGTGTCATCTGGCCTTTACGTCACCCCTAGAGTCAGTTTCCATACGTCTGAAAAGTGGACCTTAGGCTTAAGTTATCAGCATTTTATCACAGGTGATTTTGAGTCATTACCCATGGTCTGGGCGACCTTTAGTTTCTAAATGTTAATTAACTATTAAGGCAAAGAAAAAGGGGATTGTACATCCCCTTTTTTATTAACTCGAAACGTTACCTCTTACTCGCGATCCATTGGTCAACGAAATCCGACAGTACATTGAGAGGCAGGGGGCCATTTTTCAGCACGACATCATGGAATTCTCGGATATCAAATTTGTCACCAAGTGCCCGTTTTGCATTTTCCCTTAACGTTAGAATTTTTATCATGCCAATTTTGTATGCCGTTGCCTGTGAGGGCATTACGATGTGTCGTTCCACCATTTTAATTGCATCTGAGGTAGCGTTAGGCGTGTTATTCACGTAGTAATCAATACCTTCTTGGCGGTTCCATTTCATGGCGTGAATACCGGTATCAACCACAAGTCGGCATGCACGCCAAAGCTCCATGGCGAGACGCCCAAAGTCTGAGTAGGGGTCTTTGTATAATCCCATCTCTTTTGGAATGAACTCAGAATATAAGCCCCACCCTTCAACGTAGGCTGTATAGCGGCCGAACTTTCGGAATTTGGGCATGTCGTCTAATTCTTGTGCAATAGCGATTTGCATATGATGCCCGGGAATGCCCTCGTGATAAGCTAAGGCTTCCATTTGATAGGTTGGCATTGCTGACATATCATAAAGGTTGGCGTAATAAATACCTGGGCGTGTGCCATCAGGTGCCGGTTGTTGATAAAACGCTTTACCTGCTGCTTTTTCACGGAATGACTCCACTCGTTTAACAAACAATTCCGCCTTGGGTTTTACAATAAATAATTCGTCCAAGCGAGACTTCATATTGTCTATCATGGCCACTGCATCATCTAGATATTGTTGCTTACCAGCTTTGGTCTCAGGTAGATAGAATTGTTTATCTGTCTTCATAAATTCCATGAATTCTGATAAATCACCTTTAAAGTTAACCTTATCTTTTATTACTCTCATTTCGTCGTGAATCCGACTCACCTCAGATAAACCAATCTTGTGTATCTCTTGCGCTGTTAAATCAGTCGTTGTCGTGCGCGCCAGTGCGTTATTGTAGAACTGTTCACCGTTTGGAAACTTCCAAGCGCCATCTCTTGAATCAGCGCGCTTCTCCAAGTCAACCAAGTATGAAATTAGTGAATCATAGGCTGGCTTAACGGAGGTGTTTAGGGCGGCTATGGCTTGTTTCATTAGCCGTTTGTGGTCGTCGTTTGGCAATTTTAATGCTTTTAGCTTACGACTGAAGTCAGCCAATAAGGTTGAATCCTCACCCGCTGAAAACGGTGCACCAATGAGGATGTTTTTACTGCCTTCAATGACATGGGGAAATACAAATTTGGGTGCAATAATGCCCTTTTGCGCGCGTATTTCTAATCCTTCTTCTAATTGGGATAATAAAACGTTAACCCCGTTTAGACGAGCGATATAGGCTTCCGCGTCTGCTTTATTAGTGATGCGATGTTGATTGATTAGGAACGATGGCACCATAGAGTGGGTACCGAACATCTGATTGACAGGATAGGAGTAATGACGAAATTGGTGATCTTCAATTTCGTTTTCAATCTGTTGTTGCAAAAGGGTGTAACTGACCTTAGTCCCATTATCCAGCTGATCAAAATTAATGTAACTTAAGCGTTTCAATGCGGCTTTGTTGTGTTCCAATTCTGCAGCGGCTTGCTCGTCACTCAGATTATCCCATTTATCGTAATCTTGCTTGAAACCAAGATAAGTCTGCGAAATGGGACTGCGCATAACCGACTCCATAAATAATTCGTCAAATAGCGCATTGGCTTTTACCGATTCGCTGACCTGATTAATTGATTCTGTTGGTTGTAATTGCGCGGGTTGCGGATAACTTGTCAATGTCTCACAGGCAGTGAGGTTAACGAGTAATAATGTTATGGCAAGCGGCTTAAATTTTTTCACCGTGATACTCCTTTACGTGTTGATCATTCTATATGATTCAAGATAAAGCATTCTGTGTAATTTGTGGAGCAGAGTCAAAAATTATGTGCAGGTAAATGTCATTCATTTACGCTGCACACTTCAATTAGCGGTATTATTTATCTTGTTGTATTAATTGTGCAGTGAATTTTCTTACTACAGGGGCAACCACAAGTAATATTGGAAATGCTACGATAAAGGCAAAGCGCCAAGCTTTTAGCCAGCGTATGAGTAAGTCATCGCTAAAGCCTAAGTTATAGCTAGTCACTACAAACGACATAAGCGCAGACATGATAAATGCCATTAAAAATGAAAAAGTAACGTTGTAGTACTTTTGTGGTAATTTTTGCATGTGTTGTGCTCCAGAACAAATTACGCAGTAATATGCCTGTTTTTCAACTTATCTACAATGGCCAATGGCGTTGAGTTAACAAATCATAGACTAGCCACGACATGATCATAGCCGTGATCCCATCAAGGACTTTCCATGCATGACTTTTCATAAACAGAGGGATTAAATAACGTGCACCATAGCCAATACCGTAAAACCAGATAATAGATACGGTCATTGCACCGATAAAAAAATAGGCTTTCTCCGGCGCACTTAAAGCAACAGAAATACCTCCTATGACTACCACAGTGTCTATGTATACGTGGGGGTTGAGTAGTGTGATGCCGAGTGTCATTAGAATGACATTACGTCGTGTTAGCGCGCGAGTCGTTGGTTTAGATGCAGGTACGTCGTAAGTGTTTTTGACGATTCGCCGTAACGCTTGCAAACCATAAACACTCAAAAACAATGCCCCAGCAATTGACAATAAATTGAGCGCGATAGGTGATTGACTAAGAGGTAGTCCTATCCCCCAAATACCCAATGACATTAACACTAGGTCACACAGTACACATAGGCTGCATACCCAAACAATGTGTGTCTGCCTTAAGCCTTGCTGCAGTAAGAATAGATTCTGGCTACCGATAGCAATGATCAAACTCGCAGAGAGTAACCACCCTTTGATAAAAGCTGTGATCATTGCTTAGGCTTAAATGATATTTTATTAGTTAAAACTTGGCGATTCTTTGCGTTTTTCATATGCCGTTGCCAACGCGTCAATACCTGCTTGATTGTATTCTGACAAGCCACTTAATACGAGATTCTTTTTACCGGTTCCAATTAATTTATCACCATCTTTTAGGTTAAAGCTGATTAATACGTCGCCACGTTTACCGTTGTGTACTAACTGTTGTTCGTCAACCTCTAAGCTAACACTGTCAAAATTCATACATTCAAGTTCAAACGACATGCTTTGGTACATCACCAATGGCCGCTTTGGATTAATCATGACATTGGCGTCTTTCATCAGCGGGACCAATACGTCGGTAAAATTATGCCCCGAGAAAGCCACATAGCTGCGGATGATTTGCTCAATACTATGATTGTTTTCAAGGGATTCACCCGCTTGATGAACCGTTAGGTAATTTTTACCGTTATTATCAGTGATTGCGAACGGTGATTCAGGCGACACCGGTAATGTGAGGGTAGCATCTTTACCCACCATGCCTTCAAAGTTAAAGTGCATTTGTTGTTTTGCCCCGCATTGGGTCAGAACCAGAGCAAACAGCAGATCCCCAGGAACACAAAATCGTTTGGCGTCCTCGTCGTGAATGGGGTTAAAGTCATTGGCTATTTGCTTAGCGAAATTACTCGCTTGAGCTGCAGAGATAATGACACTGTCATTGTTTTGGGTAAAGAATGGATCAAGAAACATGTAATTATCTTCATTTAACCGATTAGACTGGAGTACTATTATACCTCATGTGTACTCAATAACTACGCAGACCTGTTGCACTAAAAGCTTATTATTACTTATCAATTTTAAAGGAAATGTTATGTTTGTTATTCGTTGGTTACTCGGCCGCATTATTTTGCTACTCAATGTGATCTTCTCCCCGAAATTTAAAAATCACCCAGCGGACGTAAGAAAACAGATTGAGTCTATATTAGCAGGTACAAGTTTGTACCAGTATCCTGCTTGCCCCTTCTGTGTGAAGGTCAGGCGAGCAATGAAGTCTCAAGGTATCGTGCTACCGTTAGTCAATGTAAAGTCTGACGCTATGGCTAAGCAACAATTGATTGAACACGGTGGACGATTAATGGTGCCGTGTTTGCGCATGGAAACAGAGCAAGGCGTCAATTGGATGTATGAGTCATCAGATATAATTGCCCACCTTAATGCTATTGTTAGCCGCTGCTATGACGAAGCGGCCAAGTGAAATGATTGCGTAGCTTAGGAGTTGTTAAGTAACTCAGCTAATTGTGATTGAAGTTCAGCGACCTTAGCTTCTAATATTTCAATACGTTCAATTTGTGATACACCCGTTGCCGTTGATAGTGTCGCTGCTACAGGTGTTTCGCTGATATCAGGTTCGCCCGAATATAAGTGAGTATAGCGAGCTTCTCGTTTGCCCGGCTCTCTTGCTAACTTCATTACCAATGGCGTATCTAGGCTGGCTAAGCTTGATAGTAAGCTTTCAACGTCAGTTACGTCTGTAAAATCACATAACCGTTGGGTTCTTGTACGTAACTCTCCGGGTGTCTGTGGTCCACGTAGAAACATAACACATATAACAGCCAGCTCTTGTGCTGTTAGGCGTGTATCGGAAAACTCGGTATTACAGAAACGGTGCTTATAGCGATTTACCCGTCCCGTTCTATCGGTCATGATAAGGCTCATTTTTTCAAGTTCATCGAGGATGTGTTGAGTATCCCCGTCACTAAATGATACGACAGGCTCACGATTACTTTTTTGATTACATGCAAGGGTTAAGCTATTTAGCGATAGTGGGTATTGATCTGGCGTGGTGATTGACTTCTCAATCAAGGCGCCAATGATACGAGTATGCTCAAAGGTAAGATTTGTTCTCATTTTGCTCTTCTTTTTGGTTTTTTAACAGAATTAATATAGCAAATTAATGGGAAAGACTGGAATAACTGTTGATAAACCAGTTAAAATCAAATCATCAATTATCATAAGAATATGAATGAGAGAGAAACATGGGAAGAAGTTTTGAAGTCCGTAAGGCCTCAATGGCAAAAACCGCGGCAGCTAAAACCAAGGTATATTCAAAGTACGGTAAAGAGATCTATGTAGTAGCAAAAAATGGCGGTGCTGATCCCGACGCCAACTTGTCATTACGTCGCATTATTGAAAAAGCCAAAAAAGACCAAGTTCCCGCCCATGTTATTGATAAGGCGATTGACAAAGCTCAAGGTGGTGCAGGTGAAGACTTTTCGCCTTCGCGTTACGAGGGATTTGGACCTGGCAACTGCATGGTGATTGTTGATTGCTTAACGGACAATGCAAACCGTACCATTACCGACGTACGCAACTGTTTTACTAAAACAAACAGTAAAATTGGTGCCCAAGGCGCTGTGTCACATATGTTTGATCATTTTGCTATTTTCGCCTTTAAATCTGATGACGAAGAAGGTGTCCTAGATGCGTTAATGATGGCTGATGTGGATGTTACTGACATTGAAAATGAAGACGGTATGATCACCGTATTTGTTCCCCATACAGAATACTTTAAAACCAAGACTGCCCTGACGGAGAGTTTTGGTGAATTAGACTATGATGTTGAAGAAATTACCTTTGTACCACAGGTTTCAGCAGAAGTAAGTGGTGATGATGTCGCCTTGTTTGAGAAGTTCATGGACATGCTTGAAGACTGTGATGATGTACAGAACGTTTATCACAATGCCAAATTAGTTTAGCTTCAACACCTGTAGGTATGAGAGGACCTCTCTCATACCGTTATTTCTATTCTCCCCGCCCCTTGGCTTTTACAGAATTTTTACATTGTGATGTATAACCTGTATCATTGTTTACAATAGACAATGGGGGTGTATATGTTTCGTTTTATTAAGTTTAGCGTTTTTGCAATGCTGTTACTATTGGGGTCCATGCTATTTAACCATGACCTGATGGCCAATGAAAATAGCGCTTGTGCAGTGGAGCAACCTGCGGCTTACAGAGATAATGAAACCAAAGTATTAACCTTGTGGGTGTCCCCAAAAACTAGAGGTAACTGCTTCAACGGCAAGCAAGTGTCTCCGCTCGACAGTATTGAAGCTGCTCAGGCTATCGCAAGGCAGTGGATAAAATCAGGCCAAAACACCCATGGTATTACAATCAACCTTGAGTCCGGTGATTACATTATTAGGCAGGGCTTACATTTTTTACCGGTTGATTCTGGTACCGTAAAAGCGCCGGTTATTTATCAGGGCTTAGATAGAGAAACTGTTCGTTTATTTGGTGGTAAACCCCTTTCACCCAATAATTTCTATGCACTGGGCGAAGGCGTATTTAAGCAACAGTTAGCCACCCCTGATGCGGCTAAGCACATTAAGGTTTATGATTTATCTGTGCCTTTTGGTGGTTTAGGTCAAGGTGAGCCCCACGGATGGAACTTAGAACGTCCTGGTCGCGTTGCCCCCGCAATGCTTTACTCTGGCGGTAAAAAAATGACATTGTCACGCTGGCCAAATTACAACGACAACAATCCCCATTTAGACGCAAAACCTAAAAAGGCACAACACACTGGCATGGTGTCTTATCAATCAGTCATTGATCCTGGTGTGACGGTGAAGGGCAAACACCGATTTAATGATAAGGCGTTTACCGAAGGTGGCGGAACGATTGAAGTGGCATTTGACCGTATTAAATACTGGAAAGATCCTTCGGAGATATTTGTCGACGGTATTTTAGCTAAATCATGGGAATGGACATATAACCAATTAACGTCCATCGATCCGGTAACTAAGCAAATAACACTGAAACGCGGTGAACTGTCTGGAATTAGTGCCAATAAAGGCTCGTATTTTTTCTTTGAAAATATTGCCCAAGAACTGGATGAAGCCGGCGAGTTCTATATTGATAGGGCTAACAATAAGTTGTATGTGTATCCTACTGCTGATTTTAATCAGGTAACCACGGTACTGGCTCTGTTAGGGAAGCCGATTATTTATGCTGATAGAACCCGCCACATTCAGTTTAAGAACATGACGATTGATACTGGTCGTAGTCACGGTATTGAAACCAAATTTTCCCATAATATGGTATTCAGTGAGCTTACTGTGCGTAACGTTAGTGGTGACGGTTTGCGTATTAATGGTATGAACAATACCGTCTCTCATTCTCGTATTAGTAACACGGGTGGTGCGGGCGTTAATGTGTCTGGCGGCTGGGGCGCACGATTTGTCACTAAAGCCGGTGGCGTAGCCAATAGTGTGAAGCAACCGGTCAAATATGCCAACGGTAGTAATACGGTGAGCCATAATGTCATCCATGGTTTTGCATGGGATCAAAAATCACAAGTTCCGGGGATCGCTTTGAACGGTACGGGTCATAAGGCTATGTTTAATGAGCTTTACGACGGCCCTCATTTTGCTATTTTGTTCAGAAGTACCCAAGACGTTAAAGCATCGTTTAATTATATTCATGACTTACCGGTATTTCATAAAGACGACGGTGGCGCGATTTATGTCGGCACGGGTAACTTCCCGCATTTAAGGGGCATTGAAATTAGTAATAATGTGCTTAAAGACGTGCCCACCAATGGTGTTTACATTGATAACTTTTCCAGCGGAGTATTAATTGAAAATAACCTTATGCACAACGTAGGTTACCGCAACCACACTTTTTCAGGTATCAATATCAATGGCGGCGGCCAAAATATGATGCGTAACAATTGGTTTAGCGAAATTCCACGTCCTATAAAATATAATACCTTTGCAGAACGTAATGTGTTTAATAATTATTTCCCCAAAATGAAAGGAATTCAAAGTGCGTTTAAGGATATGAACCTTGAGGGCAGTAGTTACGAAAAATATCCAGACTTTAAAGCATTTTTGGCGTATAGCAAAAAAAGTGATTTCTTGTATCAATCATCGAGCGCGATAAGCAACGTATCAGTGAATAGAGTGGTTGATTTACAGCAGGGCACTAACAATGGTGTTATTGAGCCATCCGACAGACGTTGGGAATTACAGCAGAATGTGGCAGTGTCAAAGCCTGAAGGGAAATCTCTAGAGTTGGTAAGAATGGTCAGTTCTGTATTTGCGTTACCGAATAATGAGTGGGCTAAGTCATTACAAACCATCGCAGGGTATTTACCCACGATAAACAATGCTTTGTATCAGCTTGAAGATGACAATCAGCCAGTGAAAGCAAATAACAAGTTAGCATTTTTCAGTAATGGTAATTTTTCACGTGATTCTGATGAGTGGAAAGATATGAAGTCAACGAGTGACATTGGTCGCTATGACGCGTGTGATACGCAGTGTTTGAAAATATCTGAACGTCAAAACCATATTGGCTCTACGGTATACACGGTGAGAGGCTTAGAAGCTGGTAAAAGTTATCGCTTTACCGCGGATTTGAAAACACAATCATCTATGATTGGACTCGGCATGTCTTATTTTAAGGGTAAAAAGTTTACCAATGGCGGGTGGAATCAGGGTATGAAGGTTAAGTCCGATGGGAGCTGGTTAAAACAGCAGGGATGGGATATCACATTGCCAGCAGAATTTAATACTAACCGTGGATTGCGTATTTGGGTACGTACGGGCGGCAGCAAAGTCCATGACATATTCATTGATAATGTGTCGATGAAGCGCCTGTAAAGACAACTTTGATTGCTGATAAAACTTAGTAAAACTTCATCAAGCACATCGCTTATTAAAATATTGAACGGCATTTAGGTGCTGTTCAATTTTGTTCTTCCTAATGGTATCAAACGCTTGTTAGTTGCCTCGTATGGCTAAATAACTCGCTTCTCGTGTTGCGTGATGTTCACCCTGTAACATTTACAGAGTATTGCGGGCGGTTTATGCTTAGTGTAGAGAATGGCAAAGTCACACTCTTCAGATATATCCTAGGGTCTTGCACAAGCCAGTTGAGAGAGAGTATTTGATGTAATGAAATTATGATTTATCAGTGCTCAGAACTAAATTAAATCACAAATGAACCAGCAATAAAAAAGGACCCGTCAGGGTCCTTTATACGTTATTACTGTCCGTGGTTGCCCGCGGTAGAAGATAGCTATTACTTAGCCGCTTTCTTCTCTTTTGCTTCAGCCATAACTGACTCAGCAACGTTCATTGGACAAGGCATGTAGTGTGAGAACTCCATTGAGAACTGACCACGACCAGATGTCATTGTACGAAGCGTACCAATGTAACCAAACATTTCAGCTAGTGGAACGTCTGCCTTGATACGAACACCAGTAGTACCAGCTTCTTGGTCTTTGATCATGCCACGACGACGGTTCAAGTCACCAATTACATCACCAACGTGATCGTCTGGCGTGTAAACATCAACTTTCATGATTGGTTCAATCAATTGTGGTGATGCTTTTGGAATTGATTGACGGAATGCACCTTTAGCAGCAATTTCAAATGCAACCGCTGATGAATCTACTGCGTGGAAAGAACCGTCATAAAGCTCTACTTCAACATCCAATACAGGGAATCCAGCCAATGTACCTTCGCCCATCATGCCCTTAAAGCCTTTCTCTACTGCAGGCCAGAATTCTTTTGGTACGTTACCGCCAACAACAGACGACTTGAACTGGTAACCCGTTCCTGGCTCGCCCGGCTTGATGCGGTAATCAATTTTACCAAATTGACCAGAACCACCAGATTGTTTCTTGTGAGTGTAGCTATCTTCAACAGCTTGCGTGATAGTTTCACGGTATGCTACTTGAGGCTTACCGACTTGCAGCTCAACGTTGTATGTACGCTTCAAGATATCAACTTTTATGTCTAGGTGTAATTCACCCATACCTTTAAGGATAGTATCGCCAGTTTCTTCATCAGACTCTACTTGGAAAGATGGATCTTCAGCAATCATTTTACCTAGTGCGATACCCATTTTCTCTGCACCACCTTTATCTTTCGGTGTCACAGCGATTGAGATAACTGGATCTGGGAATACCATAGGCTCAAGTGTACAAGGGAATTTAGGATCGCAAAGTGTGTGACCTGTTTGTACATTTTTCATACCTACAACCGCAATGATGTCACCCGCTTTCGCAGAATCTAGCTCATTACGTTCGTCAGCGTGCATCTCTACCATACGACCAATACGTTCAGTCTTACCTGTGTATGAGTTAAGTACAGTCATACCTTTATTCAATGTACCAGAGTAGATACGGATAAAGGTCAATGCGCCAAAACGGTCATCCATGATTTTGAATGCCAAAGCACGAAGTGGCTCGTCAACAGATACTGTTGCAACTTCGCCTGTTTCTTCACCTTCTTCATCTGTAAGAGGTTGAGCTTGGACTTCAGTTGGACTTGGCAAGTAATCAACAACTGCGTTCAATACATTTTGAACACCTTTGTTTTTAAATGCCGAACCACAGAACGTAGGGAAGAATGCTAATTCGTTAGTACCTTTACGGATACAACGCTTGATGTCTTCAATAGAAGGCTCTTCACCGTCCATGTAGCTCATCATTAGGTCATCGTCTTGTTCAACCGCAGTTTCAATAAGCATCTCACGGTATTCTGCCGCTTTTTCTACCATATCAGCTGGAACGTCTTTAACTTCATAGTTCTCTGGATTTCCAGAGTCATCCCAAACGTAAGCTTTTTGCTCTAATACGTCAACAACACCACAGAAGTCATCTTCAATACCGATAGGTAGGGTCATTACTAGCGGGTTTGCTGCCAGTACGTTTTTGACTTGGTCCACAACGCGGTAGAAGTCTGCACCCATACGGTCAAGTTTGTTGATGAAGATAAGACGTGCTACTTCAGATTCGTTTGCATAGCGCCAGTTAGTTTCTGATTG
>JBELHI010000054.1:0-14486 GCA_042091475.1 Alteromonadaceae bacterium | reverse complement strand
CATTTAGTGGTTTGCGAAGACCAATACACAGACACAGTGCAAAATCATGTTAAAGGTGTGTCACCCCTGGGTGAGACATATAATATCGCCAAAGTTCGTTGGCAAACAGAGCCTGCTGGCGGGTGTTTCTCACCCGATGGTAAAACCTTGTTTATAAATTTATACGCACCAACCGCAACCCTTGCAATTACCGGCCCATGGCATGGGTTTAAATCCGCCTAACCGCGATTTTAAAGTATTTAATATTACAATCATTCATTGTAATGATGACTCTGGTATACTTCGCAGGGTTAAGCGTAATGATTGTTATTAACAGGAGATAACTATTTTGAGTATTATTCGTTCCACAGCCGCAGATAAATTGGCTATTACTTTATCATCTGTATGTGTACTACATTGTTTTCTGACGCCCTTATTACTATTGATATTGCCGAGTTTAGCGGTGTTCGGCTTGGACAGTGAATGGTTTCATCGATGGATGGTGGTTGGCGTGTTGCCAATAAGCTTATATGCCTTGACACTAGGGTGTAAACAGCACAAGAATTATAATTTTTTTGCCCTCGGCTTATTGGGAATGATACTTCTAGTTGCAGCACTTTTTGTTGAAGATGCATTGTTTGGAGAGTACGGTGAGAAGGTTTTAACCTTAATAGGCACTGTAATTATTGCCACATCCCATTATTTTAATTTTAGTCGATGCCGTAAGGTTAAGCAGCCTGAAAAAGGCAGTGATTGCGCTTGTTAATCAGTTTTAACTGAATTTAAGGACATTAAATGAATAAGTTAGAAAGTCAGGGTTCGGATAGTTTAGCAACTAATGAGCAGTCCAGTTGTTGCAGTGTATCAAGTTGCTGCGGGCCTAAGGCACCCATTGTAAGAACATCAGCTAAGATTGGTCGCAATGATCCATGCCCTTGCGGTAATGGCCGTAAGTATAAGAAATGTTGTGGTACTAATGCTTAACAATTAAGTGGCAATTACGCTTATTTAGCGTTCTCAGTGGCGCCAATAACAATATAGCAAGGCGCCGATTCTTTAATATTATTTTACCCGATTTATTCCACTCTAAATCATTTAGATTTTTGTTATTTCCAGTTGGCATCAATCCTTTAAAGTCGCTCGGTATTTTATGGGGTTGATAAAAATCATCCGCGTTCACAAGTTTTTAGAAAAACTGTCACCCATACAAATGGTCTATTTAATGTATCGGTCAAGGAATAGTCGGCTCACTCTATACAAGGGGAATGATTAGACCCCATTGTCAGATTATGACAACTATTGTTATTTGTGTTTGTCACACTTTGCTTTATGATGCTTTTTTTATTTTAAGGTGTGTCATTGTTCATGAAGTCTTTGCTTGCCATTAATATTGCGGCGTGTTTTTTTAGTGCGGTCGCTGCCACAGAAACCCATATCACTGAAGCAGACAAGGTTATACCTGAAACATCAATCGAACGCGTTGATATAAAGGGCGTTAGAGGTCGTTTATTAGCCGCTGGCGCGCTCAAGGATAACGATATTGTTAAGACGGAAATACTGACGGGGGAGGCTATCAAAGGGGCACAAGCCGGTAGTCTGGCAGATGCGATTAAAAATGCCATTGGTATTCGTGTCTCTAATGAATGCTCAATGTGTGGCGCAAAACGTATTATGATTAATGGTATGAAAGGTGAACATACCAATGTATTGGTTGACGGGATTCCCCTCCACACCATGATGTCAGGCTTTTACGGTATGGATGCGATTGCTGCCACGGGTATTGGTACCATAGAAATAGCGAGGGGTGCAGGCGCTTCTATGACGGCACCTGAAGCCATGGGGGGCACCATTAATTTAGTCACCCAATCAGCCACAGAATCATCCCTTGAATTAGATATATCTGGTGGTGAATTAGGTTATCGTAAAGCATCTGTGTTGGCTAATGGTGTCAGCGATGATAAGCATTCTTCAATCACGCTGATTGGCCAATATGATCACCGTGATCAATATGATGGTGATCATAATGGTGTGAGTGAAACGCCTATGATGCGCAATCAATCCGCCACATTATATGCCAGCCATGATTTATCATATAACGATAACCTGAAGTTTAGGTTTAGTGATGTTCATTCAGAAGTGTTTGGTGGGCCAGTGCTGGGTGATATCACCGGTAGTATTGACGAAGCCCTTGATAGTGTCAGCTTGGGTGAAGCGGCAGCATTATTCACTAATGGTGATGTGCGACAAGGTTACATTGGTAACCCATGGGAAACGGCAGAGTGGGTAAAAACAGGACGACGAGAATTGTCTGTTAGTTGGCTTCATGACGTCAATGGCGTGCTGAATATCACAACCAGTGCTGCCCACGTTGAACATAAGCAAGATTCTTTCTATGAAGGCATAGATTACGATGCGATTGATTCAATGACGTATTACGGTATGCGGGTTAATTATGACGCCAACGAAAATCACTTATTAACCTTTGGCCTCAGCCACCGCAATGAAGCCATGCGTTCACAATCAGAGGCCTTGTCTGCATTGGACAATTACATGGTGGATAGTTTTGACTACCGGACTCAAGGTGTTTATATCCAGGATAATTGGATCCCGTCGGCGAATTTTGAATTATCCGTGGCAGTTAGATTTGATCAGATCCACGCTGATTTTATTGACCCTAGTAAGCAGGGCACTGAAATTGATAAATTTATTGTGTCACCAAGAATGGATATGCGTTACCAGCATACAGATGAGTTAACATCCCGCGTGTCTATTGGTAAAGGTTACCGTGCGCCATTGTCATTTTTTGAGAGCGATCATGGTATTTTAGATTCAGGTAAGGGCTATTTGATTGAGATTGACCAGCCTGAGCGTTCAACGAGTGTCAACTATTCACTAAATTATCAGCAAGCGTCACTGAATGCCACACTTTCATTGGCCGTCACTCAAGTACAACACTTAGCAATGTTAAGTTATAACGAAGACGACGTACCAGTGCTTAGACAAAACCCTCAACAGGGCAGGGTAAGCGCCCTAGATGCGGTGGTAAATTATCAATTACTTGAAGACTTAACAATAGGCTTTTCCGCTGAACAATATGATTACGATGATGCCTTCAGATCAACCTTTGCCATTGCGCCGGTGGAACAGCGTTTAACAATGTCCACTGATTGGCATTATCAAGGTTGGGAGTTGACAGGAACTGCCGTTTGGGTAGCGAGCCGTGATTTACGGGATTACGGTTATGCGGGCTTTAACCGCAATAATGGAAGTTCTGAAAAAACCTATATAGCACCGTCTTATGTCTCCATTGATGGTAAGTTAAGTAAAAAAATGTCAGACCAGCTAAGCCTGTATATTGGTGCATTTAATATGACCGATAGCACACAAGTTAACGATGGCAACTCGCCATTAATGTATGACGCTGATGGCGGTTATGATGTGGTTTATATTCACGGGCCATTGCGTGGACGTACCCTATTCCTCGGTTTTGATTATGACTTTTAAACATTGGCAATTTACGGCCTATTGTTTTTTTTGCATCACTGTAGCGCCGTTGCAAGGTGCTGCCTTAAGCGTTTATAAGGAGCCGATGCAGCGTATTGATCGCCACGGCAAAGGCAAAGTAGAAACTTGGCAACAATATATGGGTAAACCCTTGGTTGCATCGTTTTTTGAACCTAATTGCGGTTGGTGCCAGAGACAGCAAAAGGTACTTGAGGAAATACGCACCCAGTGTACATCATTGCAAGTGGTTATGGTTGGGATACGGGCGTCAAAACAAGTGTTAAAGCGAGAGCTACTGAGAAAAAAAACGCGGTTTTCAAGTTACATAGCAACACCAACTTTAGTCAACGCTATAGGTGCCGAGACACCAGTACCTATCATGTTAAGTTTTAATCAGTACGGGGATTTAGTGTTTAAACACATTGGCTTTGCTGACAATGCTAGCTTACTGAGTCATTTACAACAGCACCTACCGACAGCCTGTGCGGCTTAGGAAGGGTTTTACTGGTACGACTCCTAAACCAATCTTGATTGGCTTAGGAATCTTAACTCTAGTAATCAGACCTCTAAATGTTTACGCCTTTTTAGCTGCCATTTTATCTAACATGGTTGCCATACCATCCATCATAGTTGTGGCACCTGATTGGCTCCAGCCACCGTCAACGGGCAGTATGGCACCAGAGATATAAGATGATTCTGACGCCGATAACATGGCCGCTGCATTAGCGATATCTTCAACCTTACCTTGACGTCCCATAGGCACGGTGCGAGTAACCGCGGCTTGTAACTCATCTGTTGGCGCTAGGCGCTGCATACCCTCTGTTTCAGCAATAGGACCTGGAACTATTGAGTTTATACGTACGCCACTACTGCCCCATTCTTGAGCCAAGGTTCTGGTCACCATATCAACCCCAGCTTTTGCTGCGCAGACATGGGCTTGATAGCGCATGGGTAGAAACGCTTGAGGGGCTGAAATATTAATAACACTCGCCCCGGGTTTGGTTAAATATTGAAAACTATTTTGCATTACATGGAAAGTGCCTAATAGGTCAATTTCTATCACTGAACGAATGGCGTTAGCTGACATGTCATTAACTTGAGCAGGGAAATTGCCTGCGGCGCCTGAGATTAAAATATCAATCGAGCCAGCAAAGAAATTAGCTACATTAGCGAATGCTTTAGCCACATCCTCGTCGTTACGTACATCACAGGTAACGCCATGAGCCTTGGCTCCTAGGGCTGACAATTTTGCTACCGCTGCGTCCACCTTGTCCTGTTTACGGGAAGCAACGGCAACATTAGCCCCCCATTCGGCAAAACCACAGGCAATGCCCAAATTAATTCCACTGGTTCCACCGACGACAAAGACGTTTTTACCGGTAAAGTCAAAATTGCTGTTCATAGTCTAGTCTCCTATTTGACCATCAATTGAAGCGCATCAATGAGGGGCTTGTTTTGCTGCTCAATGACATTAATGATGTGACTGTGTAAGCGTTTTTTATGCTCTGCAAATATGCCTCGTTTTTTATTAAACTGACTGGCAAAAGCCATTGCGTCTTGTTGTAATTGTTCCGCAGTAGCACAGGATTTCTCAATGACATGATCGCTGGCTAATTCGTCTGCAGTTACTCGGCGGCCGGTGAGTTTCATTTCATTGAAGCGGTAGTAGGGCATTGCCTTCTTTACAAAGGCAATCATGCCAGGTAAAAATGGAATAGACAGGTCAACTTCTGGGAAGCAGAAAAACCCTTTGTCAGCACGCATTAAGCGAAAATCACAAGCACAAGAGAGGATTGCGCCGTTGCCAAAGGCATGGCCATTGATCGCTGCAATGACAGGAATAGGATAGAGTAGTAGTGTTTTAAAAATATCATCCATTGCATACATGAAATCCTTTACTTCAGTAAACTTTTTTTCATGCATGGCAGGCATCAGCCACTCTACATCAATACCTTGACTCCAGTTTCCGTCAGTGGCGGAAGCTAAAATCAATGCGCTGTGTTGCTCATTTTCGATGACTTGTTTGAGGCACTCTTGTAGGTCTGTAGCAAATTGTGGATTGTGTCTATTGGTACCATTATTCATAAATATGGTGGCGACGGTGCCGTCAGTTTGCACGTAACATGTACTCATAGGTTATCCTAGCTAGGGTTATTATTAAATTGATCTAATTGAGTTTAGAACAGTTATAGTAAACAGTATCTTAAATAATTGAGAAACATAAGACATGAGTGCGTATTCACCAGTCAAACATTCTAAGTGATATGTATTGAAAAGATTACATGCCCGTCGCTGAGATAATGTAAGTCATGTTGGTTTGACTTCGCTAGCAAAATATAGAGGAAACGATGCAACAGCCACTACAATTAAGAGCAATTCATGGAAAGGACTTTACCCTTTGCTATTATTGCGGCTGCATTGCCACTGAGTATGATATTGTGCCAAAAATTGCTGCCAAACCACTCTCTGTGCCCTGCTGTCGCGAGTGTTATAAAGCGTTGAAGACCTGTCCCAAACCGCTAGTAGCGGATCGTATGGCGGTTGCTAAAAAAGCGATTAAGAAACAACATGGACAAGGTCTTCGTATTTATCAACTCTGGCATGAGGAAGAGTTGGAAGAGATGGATAGAAATTTTGTTGACAGTATCAGAGCGGGTATGAGGCTGGGTAAGGAAACCTATGAAAGGCTGAATTTTAAGGGGTTTCCCTACGAAATAGATGGCCACAAGATAACTGATTGTGAATTGATAGAGGCTGAAAAGATTAGCGTGTTTGGCCAGCCATTTGAACAGTTTAGAGATGCCTTACACTACGCCAGTAAAAGCTTTAGGGTACCTAAAGTGGTGTTGTCTGATTTATATTTTGATCATAATCAAAGTTTTGATAAGGCGATAAAGCACTACCAAAACGCCCTTGATGAGAAAAATCAGCAACGAATATTGTCGTCAAAATGCAAGATTTTCGCCGAAAAACATACCCAAAACGCTAAATTTATTGAACGTACAGTGATTAAGCTTATGGCTGCAACTGATACTCTTTCCATTGACGCTGCGTTACAAAAAATCTATCGCGATTACATCCTTTAAATACGTCTCAATCTCTTAATACTGTGTACTACATACAGTCATTTAGAACCTGCGTATCAATAATGTTCCACCACACAAACTTACAGGTATTGGTCAACACCTGCACTCCAATACATAACTTAGTTATCTAATCCATGTTGCGAGTAAATTTTTAAAATGATATGTTGTATCATTATTGGCGGTAAGCACGTTAATCTATCTTAGATAGCTGTTTTTTGTTTCAAATTTGCTATCTTGAAGTTTATGAAATTCAAATGTTTTGTGTTGGAGATAACAATGAAAGTTATTCATGTGGGTGTTTTAGTTGTGCTTGCTGGGGGATTATTGATTTCCCCGCGAGGCTCTGCCTTAGAGGGTAATGAAGCTGCCCATGTTCATGGCCTTGCCGAATTAACATTGGTTCGCGACGGCAATGTTATTGATGTTGAGTTTATTTCACCAACGGTTAATTTACTTGGCTTTGAGCGACAGCCAGAAACCACTGATGAGCGGAAACACGCGATGCAAGTGGCGGAGCTATTGACCAAACCGTCTCAACTGTTTGATTTTGAGGGCGGTAATTGTTCGCTAGTGAAAATTCAGCCCCAGATCCCCTTTTCCCAAGCTATGACCCAAGCCACGGCCCAAGCAGTTGAAACACCAGAGCAACACAATGATCATAATGGTCACGAAGGCCATAAAGACCACGATGACCATGCTGCCGATGCTAACCACGAAGGCCATGCTAACCACGAAGGCCATACAGACCACGATGATCATGCTAACCACGAAGGCCATAAAGACCACAATGACCATGATGACCATGCTAGCCACCAAGGTCATAAAGACTATGATGACCATGCTGCCCATGCTAACCACGAAGGCCATGATCATCAGGCTAAGCCATCAACAGAAAATCATTCTCTCCATACCAATACAGCAATAAAGTATCAATTTAGTTGTGTTAACGGGACAAAGATGAAGTCAATGTCGGTCACTATGTTTAGTCAATTTCCCAACCTTGAAGCGATAGACCTGATGTTTGTCAACGGCAGTACTCAAGGTGCGGCAAGACTTACGGCGTCAGACAATAGTGTTCAATTTTAAAATTATCAGAGGAATAGTTCAGCAAATGTTATCTCAAAGTGCAGGTTCAATACTTATAAAAAATGCTAATGTGGTTAATGAGGGACAAGTTGTCACACGAGACGTGCGTATCGTTGGACAGCTAATCGACAAAATAGCCACCGAGATAACGGCTTTGCCAACTGATACGGTCATTGATGCGCAGGGTAAATTCCTACTACCGGGCATGATTGATGACCAAGTACATTTTCGTGAGCCAGGTTTGACTCATAAAGGCAGTATTTTGTCAGAATCCCGGGCGGCAGTGGCTGGCGGTATTACTAGCTACATGGAGATGCCCAACGTAACACCAGCAACAACAACAATTGAAGCCCTAGAATCTAAGTTTGCAATTGCTGAGGCTAATTCGTTGGCAAACTACTCATTTTATTTAGGCGCGTCAGAAGACAACCTTGATGAGATTAAAAAACTCGACCCTTCAAAGCACTGTGGCATAAAAGTTTTTATGGGGGCATCGACAGGTGACTTGCTAGTGGAGGCACCTCAGGCTTTGGATAATATTTTTCGTGAAGCGCCATCATTAATTGTGACCCATTGCGAGAGCACACCGGTTATTCAGAACAACCTACAAGAATACCACCGCAGAGGACAGGTACCAACAATTCACGATCACCCATTGGTAAGAGACACAGACGCCTGTTTTGCATCATCATCATACGCGGTAGATTTAGCTAAACGCTTCAATTCACAATTGCACGTGTTGCACATTACTACTGAGAAAGAGCTTGGTCTGTTTGCCCCTGGTCCAATACAAGGAAAGAATATCACCGCCGAAGCCTGTGTCCATCACTTGTGGTTTTGTAAGGATGACTATAGCCGTTTGGGCAATCTTATTAAATGTAATCCAGCAGTAAAAAATGCCAGTGATAGAGACGCAATTGTTAATGCGCTACACGATGGCCGAATTGACATTATTGCAACCGACCATGCGCCCCATACGTGGGATGAGAAACAGGTTGATTATAACAAAGCACCAGCTGGACTGCCGTTGGTACAACACGCACTATTGAGTTTACTGGACCAAGTTAAACACGGTAATTTGTCTATTGCCCAAGTGGTTGAAAAAACAGCCCATAATCCAGCACTGCGTTACAACATTAAGCAACGAGGCTATATCAGAGAAGGTTATTATGCTGATTTAGTGCTGGTTGACTGTGAATCAGATACTGCGGTTAGTCATGATAATTGCTTGTATCAGTGTGGCTGGACACCATTTGATGGTCACACATTCTCATCAAAGATTACCAGTACTTGGGTTAATGGCACGCAAGTGTTTGATGGCGTCAAACCCATTACATCTTCACTACCATCACACCGTTTAGCATTTGACCGTTAGGAAATAGTTGTAATATGTCAGAATTACCAGACATCATGTCTGATGTTAATAGCCAATCACCAGCGTGTTTACAATGGGTTGGCATGGAAGGTATTGCCGTTCCCCTCACCCTTGCTATGGCAGGGGATGATCCACAGAGAACGGCCGTTGCATGCAGTGCATATGTTAGCTTAGATGATCCGAGTGCAAAGGGAATACACATGTCTCGGATGTATAAATTGGTCACGCAGATGGCTGAACAGACTATAAATCAAGAGACTATCGAAGCATTACTCGGAGCAATTGTTGATTCCCAAAAGGGCCGTAGCAAAAACGCCAAATTGGTACTTGCCTTTCCGTGGTTATTGAAAAAGCCTGCTTTACTTTCAGATGAGTACGGATTCCAATCCTATGATGTGGTTATTACAGCAATAAAGGTGGAAAACCTTGTTAGCTATCAGTTACAGCTGTCGGTACCTTATTCAAGTACTTGCCCATGTTCAGCATCCCTCTCTAGGCAACTATTAGCAGAACAAGTGGATCAGGCATTTACTCAGTCTAGTGTTGATAAAGATGCATTAGTGACTTGGCTTAGCTCTCGCGCTGGCTCGGTGGCAACACCCCATAGTCAGCGCTCTTTCGCTTATTTGAAATTAGCCATGGGAGACAATCCAATACCTTCATTATCGTCGTTAGTTTTAGCAGTAGAGGAGTGTCTATCAACCCCTTTACAAACCGCTGTTAAACGCTTAGATGAACAGGAGTTTGCTCGTTTGAATGCAGAGAACCTGATGTTTTGTGAAGATGCAGGACGGCGTATTAAAGGCTTCTTGGAGACGCTTAATGAGGTCAATGATTATTGGTTCAAGGTTGAGCATCAAGAGAGCTTACATGCCCATAATGCAGTTGTCGTTGATCAAAAGTTTACAACTGGCGTAAAAACGGTGAGAATAACCAACGGGTGCTAGCAGAAGGTCGTCTGCGGTAATCTTATGCTACTTAAGCCGTTACAATAAAAATTAATATAGGAAACAATTATGAGTAATAAAGCTGAAATTTTAGCCTTGTTTGATGAGTGGAATAGTGCGCTCGCCACTGGTGAGCCAAAAAATGTTGCTGCACTATATGAAACTAACGGTATTCTTCTTCCAACCGTTTCAAATCAAGTTCGTCACAATCATGCTGAAATCGAAGACTACTTTGTTCACTTCTTAGCTAAAGGACCACAAGGTGCCATAGACGAAGCCAACGTGCGTATCTTTGGTGACATTGCGATCAATTCTGGTGTTTACACATTCACTTTCGCTGACGGTGCGGTAGTTCAAGCGCGTTATACCTATGTGTATCGCTGGAACGGCCAACGTTGGTTAATCATTGAGCACCATTCATCGCAAATGCCTGAATAATTGTGTAACACACAATAAATAATTTTATGACTAGTGTGTGATTGAACACACTAGTCAGTATAGTCCTCATAATCCACCATTGTTAGGCTGTAAGCAGATGTTGCTACGCCATTCTCAACCAGTGCAGTTTTCAGTGTTCCTTTGATCCATATCGGCGCTCTTATATCTGCTAACTCTAATCCAGTAGTATAACTGACGAAAATTATTTGATTTGGCGGCGGCGGTGGAACGTGGATACAAGCACCAAAAAACGGCACCAAAAAGAAACTTGTTATGGCTTGTTTATCGTCATAGGTGAGAGGGACTACAAATCCGGGAATACGAATGTTTTTGTTGTCCATTTCGTCAATCACAGCGGTAGATACCAGTGCTCGTTGGTAATCATCATCTGGCAGTGCGTCAAAGTCGCCGTTTAATGCGTTTTTTACCTGATCACTGACTTGCCGTTCAAATTCATCATCTTCAATATCAGTAATATAATCAGGTGGGTTCATAAGGATGTCTAAATCTGTCTGAGGGATCAGCTCAAGCCATTCTATGGTGCCGTACTCAATACTTGCCTGTGGTAATTTTTCGGCACTAGATAATTTTTTAGCATTGAATTGAGGAGCCGATTCAGTAACGGTTTCCCCAGGAACTGTTTGTGGCTTACGGGTGTTTTTTTCTTGTATCAATGTTTTCTCAGGGAATGCGCTGACAGAACAGCTTAGAAATACCAAGAAGACTAACTTTTTCACGTGTATTTTCCAAAAGTGTTATTTTAGTAATGGAGTAGATAATGTATCATTCTTTGGACTCCTTGTAAGTTTAAAAAACTAAAATGAGAACACTCGATGGCGATTGAATTTTCTAATGTCCGGTTTAGTTATCCTAATCAAACTGAGCAAACGGTACTAAACATACCAGCGTGGCAGGTTGACGAGGGAGACCACATCTTTTTACATGGTCCATCTGGTACCGGAAAGTCAACTTTACTTGGGCTACTGTCGGGGATGTTGACCCCAACCCAGGGACAGATAGAGGTTTTTGGCCATAGGTTGGATAAGATGTCTAACCGCCGTAAAGATAAATTTCGTGCCTCTCATGTCGGTTATGTGTTCCAACAGTTCAATTTGTTACCGTATTTAAATGCCATAGAAAATATAAAGTTGGCGCAATACTTCTGCGATACATGGGGAGGAGAGGATATTGAATCATTGTTAACCTCTCTCAATTTAACCAATTCAGACGCAGTTAAACCTGTTCGTGAACTCAGTGTTGGTCAACAGCAGCGGGTCGCCATTGCCCGTGCGTTAATTAACAAACCTAAATTATTAATTGCCGATGAACCAACCTCTTCGCTAGATGCAGAAATAACAGAACAATTCATCAAATTGTTAATGCCAATTGTCAAGACTCACGGTATTACCTTGGTGTTTGTTAGCCATGACATGTCCTTGGCAAAGTATTTCTCAACGGTTCAATCTCTGGCAGAATTGAATCAGGGGGCACTAGCATGAAGATGTTTATCAAGCTTGCCGTCATGAGCCTCACGGAGAGAAAAGGCTCAGTACTTATCGCTATTCTCGCGATGGCCGTCAGTGTTTTCGTGTTGATGGGGGTTGAACACTTACGTCATCAAGGTAAACAAAGCTTCGCAAAAACAGTCAGTGGTGTAGATTTAATTGTTGGCGCTAAAACCGGTAATGTGAATCTATTGCTATATTCAATTTTTAGAATTGGCTCGCCAACCAATAATGTGCGTTGGGATACCTATCAAACGGTGGCAAACAGTCAACACGTGGCTTGGACAATACCGATGTCATTAGGAGATTCTCACAAAGGTTTCCGCGTTCTAGGCACAAACAGTGATTACTTTAAACATTATCGTTACGGTGATCAGCAGCCATTATCATTGGTAAAAGGGCGGCCGTTTGACGGTGTGATGGAAGTGGTTTTAGGCAGTGAAGTAGCCAAAAAATTAGCTTATCAACTGGGTGATTCGTTGTTTTTATCCCACGGCATCGTATCCGCCAGCTTTAATAAGCATAAAGATCATCCTTTTACCGTCGTCGGTGTTATAGCACCGACGGGGACACCTGTAGATCACACAGTGCACGTTGGATTAGAGGGCTTAGAGGCCATCCACATTGGCTGGAATAATGGATTTAGGATGCCTGGTTCAACAACAGCGAGTGAGTCGTTAGACAAATCCCAATTACAGCCAAAAAATATTACGGCTTTTATGCTGGGTCTCAAATCAAAAATAGTCACATTTAAAGTTCAGCGACAACTTAATAATTATAAAAAAGAGCCGTTATTAGCGATATTACCGGGTGTCGTGTTGTCCGAGATTTGGCAAATGATGCGGGTGTTTGAAAATACACTGCGCCTAGTATCTGCTTTGGTATTCTTTTCTGCAGCCCTAGGGGTTAGTGCATTGTTATTATCGTCTGTAAGAGAGCGGCGTCAGGAGATACAATTATTACGCGTTATTGGTGCACCACCGATTTTTCTATTTTTATTGATTGAAATAGAGGCGTTAGTAATAACCCTGTTGAGCCTAATATTGGGTAGCAGCGTATTGTTCATATGTTTGTTAATTTTAAAGCCTCTTCTCGCTACGCAGTTGGGTTTAACCATTGATGCAAATATATTTAACCAAGACATTATTATTTGCGCAGGTATTTTGCTGGCGGTGTCTGCAATTGCGGCCATGTTACCAGCATTTAATGTTTACCGAAAAGCGCTTAACGTCTCTGTATAGTGACGCGTCAGTATAGCCATAGGATTGTTTGTCAGTATGTTACCAAAGATAAATAGTGAGTCAGTATTACAATCTGATTATGCCAGTTTTCTCAATGCATTGTCGTCAAACTTTACTGGTGATATAGAAAGTGGGTACTCCAGCCGTTTTGCTGTGGCGACTGATAATTCTGTTTATCAAAAACTCCCTCAGGCAGTGGTTTTTCCTCGCAGTATAGAAGACCTTCAATCCCTTGGTAAGGTAGCTCAAAATTATCCCAGCGTGGCGTTTAGTGGCCGTGGTGGTGGTACCGGCACTAATGGTCAATCGCTGACTGACGGCATAGTAGTTGATATGTCTCGACATATGACGGGTATATTAGAATTCAATCAAGAACAAAATTGGGTTCGCGTTCAAGCGGGTGTGGTAAAAGATCAGTTGAACGATTTCCTTAAACCCTTTGGCTTCTTTTTTGCCCCTGATTTGTCAACAAGTAATCGCGCAACGATTGGCGGCATGATCAGCACTGATGCGTCAGGGCAGGGGTCACTCGTGTACGGCAAGACTAGCGACCACGTGTTAGCGATGACGTCAGTATTGGCAGAAGGATCGATTTTAAAAACGGGTTCAATGCCCATTGAACAAGCCACAGATATTGCAACGCAAGACTCTGTTGTGGGTAGGATCACCAATCAGGTGTTAACCAGTTGTCAATCAAAGCGTCAGCAGATATTGGACACCTTTCCGCGGTTAAACCGATTCTTAACGGGTTACGATTTAGAAAATGTTTTTGATGATGACTTGGCGAATTTTGATTTGGGTCGGGTCATCACAGGGGCTGAGGGCACACTAGGCTTTATTGCGGAAGCAACCTTAAATGTGACACCAATTGAAACATACAAAGCCTTGGTCAACGTTAAGTATGACTCCTTTGAATCCGCTTTGCGCCATGCGCCTACCATGATTGCAGCGAATGCAACATCTGTTGAGACCGTCGACAGTCGGGTTTTAAATCTGGCACGCGCAGACATTATCTGGCATTCGGTATCTGCTCTGATTGAGGATGTACCAGATAATGACATACTGGGACTCAACATGGTTGAGTACAATAGCAATGATCAGTCGTTAATTGACCAACGTATCCAAGACCTAGAAGTAAGATTGAATAGCGAGATTGCTGATCCTGACAATGGCGTCATTGGGTATCAGTTAACCTACGAGAAAGCGGATATTAGTAAAATCTATGCCATGCGTAAGAAGGCAGTTGGCCTATTAGGTAAAACGAATAGTAGTAAAAAGCCTATTGCCTTTGCTGAAGACACTGCAGTACCTCCTGAAAATTTAGC
>JBELHI010000053.1:0-15843 GCA_042091475.1 Alteromonadaceae bacterium | reverse complement strand
CAATAGTAGGCCGCCGCATGTCCCATCTCAGCGGTTCCCTCAGCCACAGCATCAAACACTTCAAAACCGGGCACTAACTCACCCGCTCCAAAGACTTTAATGGTTAACCGACCATCTGACATGGTGTTCACATAATTGGCGAACGTTTCAGGTGCACGACCCAGTCCGGGGAAGTTTTTGGGCCAACTGGTCACCAGCTTCCAACGGAAAGATTGTTGTTTTTCCGCCGGTTTAGCAACTGAAGATGACTGTTCACTGCAGCCCAACACAGTGGTTACAACCAAAATACTCAACAAAATCCAATAATACTTCTTCATACACTAATCCATTCGTCCTTTAAAATAATGTTATTTAATTCACAGTATCGACGGTAACCATGTCACTAGTTGCGGCCAAATTGCTAACATAAACAACAACAATACTTGAATCCCAATAAAGGGTGCAACCCCTTTGTAGATAGCACTGGTATGAACAGTATCAGGCGCCACACCGCGCAGGTAAAACAGTGCAAAGCCAAATGGTGGGGTTAGGAAGGACGTTTGTAGATTTACCGCAATCATTATACCAAGCCAAATAGGATCGACTCCCATAGCCAACAAGACTGGCGCCACTAATGGCACCACCACAAAGGTAATTTCAATAAAGTCTAAAATGAAGCCAAGTAAGAAAATGACTACCATAACCAATAGTACTGCCGTAAAAACGCCGCCAGGTAACGCTGAGAAAAGTTGTTGGATCATTTCTTCGCCACCAAAACCTCGGAAAACGAGAGAAAAGATAGAAGCGCCAATCAGTATTAAAAACACCATGCTAGTCACATTAGTAGTATTACTCATTACCACTTTCAAAATGGATAAATTTAATTGTTTCTTTATCATCGCCAAAATTAATGCACCAGTCGCACCAACCCCCGCCGCTTCTGTTGGGGTGGCAAAGCCGAGTAAAATGGAACCAAGCACTAACGCAATCAACAGTAGTGGCGGCAGTAACGCATTGCAGAGTGCTAACCATTGAATATTTTGTGTTTTTTCACTAGCCGGTAACGCGGTTGGTCGCACATAACTGATCACTAAAACATAGGTGATATACATCGCCACTAGCAGCAGTCCTGGGATTAATGCGCCGACAAAAAGGTCACCAACAGATACAGAGTCAGGTGCGAAGATCCCCATTGACAATTGGGCTTTTTGATAAGCACTAGACATCACATCTCCCAACAGAACAAGGGCGATGGACGGCGGAATAATTTGCCCTAGCGTTCCAGTAGCACAAATAGTACCAGTAGCAATAGCGGGGTCATAGCCACGCTTTAGCATCACGGGCAAAGACAATAACCCCATCGTCACAACAGTCGCTCCGACGATACCAGTACTTGCGGCTAACAACATACCCACAATAATGACAGCGATCGCTAAACCACCTCGTAGACCACCAAACAGCTGTTCCATTGCACCAAGCAGTTCCTCAGCTATCTTAGACTTTTCCAGCATGACACCCATAAATACAAACAGTGGCACTGCCAATAATGTTTGATTGCTGATAATGCCAAATAAACGGCTTGGTATTGCCAACAGATAACTGTTGTCGAATTGGCCAGCCAAAGTACCTAAGCCAGCAAATAGTAAAGCTGTACCGGCAAGTGAATAAGCGACGGGATAACCCGCCATAAGTACGATACACACACAGACAAAAAGTAACAGCGCCATATATTCCATTATTTTTCTTCCCTAATTTTTAACTGCAGTGCATGACGAATCAATTCAGCGATCCCTTGTAACAGCATTAAAACAGAAAAAGCGATAATCAAGCTTTTTAGCACAAAAACAAAAGGTAATCCGCCGGCCTCTGGACTTCCTTCCATCACTCTCCAAGACGTTGCGACATATCGCCAACTGTAAATAATGATAAAAAGATTCACTGGGATTAAGAAAAATACAGTCCCCAAAAAGTCAACTAATGCTCTGCCACGTGGTGTTTTTTTACGGTAGAAAATATCAACTCTGACGTGTTCATCACGCTGCAATGCATGGGCAGAACCGAGAAGCAATACCGCGGCGTGTAAATACATCACAGATTCTTGCATCGCTATCCAGCCCAAATTGAAGCCATAACGCAATACTACGATGGCGAACGTTAACAATACCATCACTATGGTAAACCAACTGACTAAGCGGCTCACATAAGTGTTGAGAGTATCGACAACCGCGATTATTTTGTTCATCAGCCACAAATCCTTGTTATTATTATTTTCGTTTGCATGCTCTATTGATTGAGCAGGCCTCAGATTACTTTTTACTACCGCCAAGACAATCTGGCGAGACTGGCACTGATTGGTGTTTTTGCTCCCACTCACTGGGAGTTAGTGTATGAATTGCTAATGCGTGAATCGCGTTTGCAAGTTCATCAGACAGCACTTGGTTTACTGCTCGATGTCTCTGGATCAGCCGTTTCCCCTCAAAATCATCGCTGACGATCACGACTTTAAAATGGCTTTCACTACCAGCAGGGACATTGTGTTGATAACTTTCGTTAATCACTTCCAAAAAGGCGGGTTTAAACGCAGCTGCCAACTTTTCTTCAATAGTGGGTTGTGTGATCATAATCTGTTCCTGTTTAAGGCGAGATGTTGTAACCGTCATTTACGACTGTGATAATCCGGTATAATACATCTAAAAGTAAAGTTAAGACGAGATGTATCACAACGTTGACGTTTGGGTAGCGCATGCTGCCAAAATTGTTGCGTATTTCCCGCCATCACCAGAAGACTACCATGTTCTAACACAACACGCTGTCGCTGCGGTTGGTGTTTCGTGTCATTCACGTGCTTAAAGTCAAAGTCACGCGCCGCTCCCAAACTAATTGAAGCAATGGCTGCGCCTTGTAATAATTCTGGTTCGTTGTCAGCGTGCCAACCCATACTATCTTGGCCGTCGCGATACCAATTTGCCAATACTGAATTAAAACTATTACCTGTCACAGCTTCACATCTGTACTTCAATTGTAATAAGTCTGATTGCCAGGGTAGTGGCGTTAAGGTCTTACCCGAATAACGATAATCGACATTAGCGTCACCATACCATGCTTGCAAACGAGGAATTCGTACCGTCCGGCCAAACATTTTGATATCATCCTGACGCCAGCGTAAATCTGACATTAAACGCTGCATTAACGCATCGGCATCATTCTCCGCCAAAAAATTCGGGTAGTAACGCACATCAGCGTCTATCATTGGAAGCGGGAAAGAACGCAACGACATAACAACAACTTAACAACGGCAACTTCATGAATATTGATTCGCATTTAAACCTATTTGACAAGTGTTTGCAATTAATGCACTACCCACAGAAATTCCAACATCCGAGTTGGCGCGCATGGGATGCAGCAGATGAGTACTTAATTAATTACATTGAAGAAAGTGTCGACGCGAGTCAACGTCACAATATGCTTATTTTAAACGATGACTTTGGTGCGCTCAGCTGTTGGTTTGCGGAACACCAGCCTCAACACTTGTCAGACTCCTATGTGGCGTTTCGTGCCTGCCAACGCAACCTAGCGCGTAATGAAATACCAGCGACCAAGGTGACATTCCTCAACAGCCTCGAAATGCCAGAAAAAGCCAACGTTATTGTCATTAAGTTACCAAAATCACTGGCACTGTTAGAGCATCAATTAATACAATTACAACCGCTTGTTGACGCCACTACCACTATTGTCGCCGCGGGCATGGTTAAACACATGGCCAAGTCGGTTTTTTCTTTACTGGAAAAATATTTGGGTGCCGTGACTACGTCATTAGCGAAGAAAAAAGCGCGATTACTTTTTTGCCAACCAACGGGTGATAAGCAACATACATCACCTTACCCAACGCAATGGACACTCGACAATAGTCAATTTACTATCAGCAACCACGCCAATGTTTTTGCCAGAGAACAATTGGATATTGGCGCTCGTGTCCTGCTTGAAGCTATCCCTAATCTAGAAGCCGAAACTGTGGTTGACCTCGGTTGTGGAAATGGTGTCATCGGGTTAACGGTATTAGCCAAATACCCACAGTGCAAAGTCATCTTCGTGGACGAATCTCACATGGCGGTTGCTTCCGCTAAGGCAAATATTGCTGCCAACTTACCTGACCAATTAGCACAATGTGAATTTGTAGTGTCAAACTGCATGGAAAACGTTAAGACCGACAACGTTGATCTGATTTTATGTAATCCACCATTCCACCAGCAGACCACTGTCACTGATCACATTGCTTGGCAAATGTTTTTAGACGCGCAAAAAGCACTGAGACACGGTGGAGAGTTGCGTGTTGTTGGTAACCGTCACTTGGACTACCCGGTAAAATTGAAACGCCTATTCGGTAGTTACAACGTTGCCCATAGTACTAAAAAGTTTTCAGTATTACAGACATTCAAGCGATAAAAACGGAGTGATAAATGAGTTTTAAACAACGAATTGCGTTAGTAACCTCGGCCTTAAGTCTTTTGTTCTGTATTGTCGCTCATGCAGCCGAACAAGATGGTTCTCATATTCAAGCAAACAACCTATTTCCGAAGGTTAAGTTTGAAACCAGTATGGGCTCGTTTGTGGTTGAATTAAACCGACATAGAGCAAGGATCACTACCAATAACTTTCTGCGCTATGCCAGCCAAAGAGCTTTTGAAGGTATTATATTTCAACGAGTAATCGAAGGTTTTGTCGTACAGGGCGGAATGTACGATGAAAACTTAAAGAACGCCTCTAGCTATGCTGCAATCCCCAATGAAAGTGGTAATGGACTTAAAAACAATATGTACACTATTGCCATGGCGGTTCAACCCAACAAGCCACACTCAGCGACTCGCCAATTTTTCTTTAATATGGCAGATAACGATAGCTTAAATCCCGGCCGCAGATGGGGTTACGCTGTTTTTGGTGACGTTGTAGAAGGCACTGATGTGTTGGATACCATTAATCAAGTAGAGACAACCACCAGTGAAAAAATGGGTTGGCCAGACTTTCCGGTGACACCAGTGGTGATTAAAAAAGTAACGGTTATGGCTGAAACTAAATAGTTAACAACAGTAGTACCAATCACGGTAAAAGATGCAGCTCTTACCTGAGAGTTAGCATCTAACCGATTTAAGATGACTCTTTTACAAGCGCATTTAAGGCTGCGACAGCCAGCGTAGCTTGGCTTTTTTGAACAAAGATATGATCATGGTAAAAACCCGCAATAACATTGGCACTCAATCCGCAATCAGCCAATTTGGTGGCAAAGGCGGCTGTCAATCCCACCGCGTCCAAACTCGAGTGAATTTGCAGCGTGATGCATTGGAACACGGACTCGAAGTAATAACCGTGTTGTAATGCGAGTGATTCTGGGACGACTAATGTCATCCCCTCTGATTCCATAAACATTGCTTTCGGCTTTAGTTCTGACAACTCGCCATACTGGCTATTTTCAACACTAATAAAGACATAGTCGTCAGCCAACAGCTGTGGCTGCATTGATTGTAGTAACAGCTTCAGCTGTGTTTCGCCGGTCATCACTGGTACTACTTTTTGTCTAGGTATTTCTTGGCAATGATAATATCACGCACAATAGATTCGCTCATACGATGTGAGAAGTCTGTTGCTAACACGTGAAATCCAGCTTCAACAAAACAATTAACCACTTTGTCGCGTTTCGGGTTATTACTATTATACGCGATCACGACGACCCCATGTTGTTTAAGTACTTGATGCCACCCCACTACACTGCTGGCGATTAGCGCCAGTGGATTGCGATCAGTATCGGAAGCAAAATGTTGCACACCGTAGGGTAAATCAGAGATTATCAAATCAAACTTTTCTTTTTTATAAGACTCTAGTGGTTGACTACCATCGCCTTGAACCATCCGAAAATCAGCGTTCTCAATGGTAAAATCAAGATATTTACCGAGTCCTTTTTTATTCGCTTTACCAATAAATCCATCACGCATCTGATGTTTTTGCCGGTGTATTTTGGTCCACTTTTTAACGGTTCTTTGCACATCACCGATTGCATTAGTATCAATCTCAATACCACGGGCTTGTAACCCATAGCGCATCGCCCATAATAGTGTGGTTGCTCTACCGCACATGGGATCGAGTACTTTAATCGGGGCTTTGTCGGCCAATTGAGCCAAACCAAGAGAAAATAATAATTGAGTTAAACGCTCGTTAGTCTTGCCTTTAAATTTACTGCCAAAGACAAAATCCGGGTGTAACTGAAAATCAGCCGTATGGGACAGCGGTAGTAATCCATTTTCCAGCACTTCATAGGCACCTTGAACGAACGACAGTCGTAATAATTGAGGCAGTACTACAAGCGACGTTTCAACCACAAAAAAGGTCAAATCACCTGCATGACTGATGGTTAAATTAACCGAAGGAAAACAGAATCTTAACTCAGCTTCAGCAACTTTCAAAGCGTCAGCAAAATAAGCGCCCTTGGTTTCTGGAGAGACTTGTAATGCTATCTTTTTGTTCATTGTATGGCCTATTTCTTAAAGCGGGAGGTCGTAATTATCCCGCTGAGCTTGGATCCAAGTCGCTACATCCGTCCATCATCACATAGTAAGAGGGCTCATGTTCATTGCGACATAGGGTGGCGTTAAGGAGGAAATGATTTTGCACCAGGACAGCACAAACACGTTATTTTGTGTTGCGCTGCATACGTGAAGTCAGAGGGTGTTAAACACTAAACGAGGCACCACAGCCACAGGTGGTAGTAGCATTGGGGTTATTCACAAAAAAGCGAGAACCTTCCAATCCCTCTGTGTAGTCAACCACGCCACCAACCAAATACTGCACACTCATGGGGTCGACCACTAAGGTAACAGCGTCTTTTTCAATGGTCATATCGCCATCATTCACTTTCTCATCAAATGTGAAGCCATATTGAAAGCCTGAACAGCCACCACCAGTAACATACACACGTAATTTCAAATTCGGATTTTCTTCTTCTTCAATTAAGCCTTTCACTTTTTGTGCTGCAGCGTCTGAAAATTCGATAGGAAACGCGGATTCTACTGTCATATACACCTCAAACTAACCCATTTGGTACCAGATGGTATTATCTTACAGAACCGTTTTTTGCGCAAGTTAAACCCTTATAATGGCCATGGGAATATTTGCTGATGGCGACTGGCGCGACGTTTACTTGTAGTCAAACTGGCCGAGACGATAATCTCTTCTGGAACAAAGCCGTCAGGGGTTGCAAAAAGTTGTGTCACAGATTCAAAGTATTTAAATGAAAAAGGCATTGGTGACAGCGCCACTTGGCCACTAAACGGGCTAAAAACATACGGCTTTCCATTAAGACTACCACTGATTTTAAAAGACAATTTACCTTTCACTGCGCGCCCTTTACTCTGCTTCTGCATCAACGTGGCGTTTAATTGATAATAGCCTTTACTCTTGCGAGGTTGAATATCAACTGAATAAACTTCGAAACCGTCGGCGTCGAGTTCTGGTGCCATAACTTGTTGGTAAAACGAAACGGTTTTACGCAATTCATTAGTGACCCCCAAATAATCTTGTAAATCATTTTGAATGTCGAGATTAGCCATACGCGCAACTTCCAGCTCAACACTGAGAATATTTAACTGCCGCGTCAGTGTGTGGTTTTCACGATTGAGGGTATTAACACTTTGCGTCAAACTGGCAATCACTTTTTGGTCTTGTTCCAGCGTTTTATTACCATACCAAAACCCAGCCAACGACGACGCTGCCAATAATAGCAGCAACAAAATATAGAAACGGAACGCGCCTAATTTAGATTTTACAGTGGGTGCTGTCACTAAAACATCCTATTAAATGTTCAGAATTGTTTGAATCCACCTAGCTTGTGATAAAATGCCCACAAATTCAACCATATTTAACAACATGTTATTGAATGCTTTAAGAACTCGTCTTGCATTTCCTCGCGCTTCATTTCAGATGTGTGTGCTGGCCATTGTTGCAGGTTGCAGTGCCGCCTCTGTCATTGTGGTATTTCGGATGATGTTCGAAAACTTACAATTATTATGGTTGCCATCACCTGATCAATTTGAGCAACTAAACAGTTATGCCCGCTTGCTACTGCCCATTGGCGCTGTACTCATTATATTAATGTTTGCGCGCTTCACAGGCCTAAAATACTATCGAATGGGTGTGCCTTATGTCATCCACAGGGTTAAGCGTCACTACGGTAACATCCCTTTACCGACGTTTTTAAATCAATTTTTTGGTGGCGTTATAGCCTTAGCAGCAGGATTTGGTGTGGGTAAAGAGGGGCCGTCAGTGCACTTAGGGGCTGCCAGTAGTGGGTTCATCGGCTACTGGCTGAAATTGCCTCTCAATAGCATTCGAATCCTTGCAGGCTGTGGCATTGCTGCTGGTATATCCGCCTGTTTTAACACACCGTTTGCAGCTGTTATCTTTGTTATGGAAGTCGTATTACGGGAATATAAAATCCATATCTTTATTCCAATAATGCTAGCCGCTGCTTGCGGTTCGCTGATCACCAAATTAGCCTTTGGTGATCACTCAGCTTTAGACTTTTTAACATTTGTCCCGCTGCAAACTTGGGTATACTGGTATCTTGTCCCTTGCGGCATGGTGTTAGGTATTATCGCTGCCCTGTTTAATCGTCAATTGATGTGGATGATGACGTCCTTTGGTCAATTGTCAATGACCAAGCGGTTATTGATTGCAGGCGTAGCCACTGGCTGTTTGGGATGGCTATTTCCGCAAGCGATGGGGGCAGGCTTAGCGCCCTTAGCACCAGTGATTGATTCGTCCAATAATATTGCTTTCGTGGTGCTGTTGTTACTGGCGAAAATGCTAATGACCACTATTGCTATATCGCTGGGTGTGCCGGGTGGTATCATTGGACCAGTGTTCGGCTTTGGTATGTTAGCAGGAATAATTCTTCTATTCCCGATACTGTCTATCGCCCCCGAATTAGCAGACACTAATGGCAGTTTTGCCCTGTTAGGAATGGCCGGCATGTTAGCGGCTGTATTACATGCACCATTATCAGCTTTGTCAGCGGTCATGGAGTTGTCGTTAACACCTGAAGTCATATTACCCGCGATGTTGGTGATTGTTCCCGCTTACGTGACGTCGGTTCAATGGTTGAAAAACCGTTCGATTTTTCTGCAGCAACTCGATCATCAAAAGTTACCTTACACGCTATCACCATTGCGAGAAACCTTGCAACGTCATGGTGTATTAAGTGCCGTCAATAAAATTGTTCAAGTGGTAGAAAACGCACCACAAGAAGACCATTTGGCGGTGTTAAAAGCACAACCAAAAACAACATTGATAGTAAAACCGAGTGATACTGAGATGGGTTATCGCAGGGTAGACTTTAATCACGACTTACACGAAGCAAATCAACTCAAAGTAATTTACTACCCACTAGCAGGTATAAGCCATCAATCCACCATGGCTGAAGCTTATGAGTTATTGCAAGCTAAGCGTCAGGGCGCTGTTTACATTTATGGTGAACATAAACATCAAATAATTGGTATAGTTACTTGGAATACAATCCGCAGTTTTCTTACACAGGAACGGTACTAGGAATGATAAATGATAGTCTGGTTTAAAGCCCTACACCTCTTTTTCATGCTTGCTTGGATGGCGGGTATTTTCTATTTGCCGCGACTGATGGTGTATAACGCCGAGTCCCAGAATACTGACGTTAAAGCACAACTGAATATCATGCAACGCCGTCTATGGTTTTTTATTACCCCCTTTGCGCTACTCACGCTAGTTTTTGGCGTGTTACTGATTTACAGCTACGGCAGTGCTTGGCTGAGAGTGTCGGTATGGCTTCATATCAAATTGTTATTAGTGGCATGCTTATATGGCTATCATGTTTATTTATATCGCCTGAATAAACAATTTGAACAAGGTAAAAACCAACACTCTGCGCGATTTTTTAGATTCCTAAATGAATCACCGGTGATACTTGTATTTGCAATTGTCGCGCTTGCCGTTGTAAAACCGCTAATGTCGGGGTAATAATTATAACGACAAGCAAACATCCCTGAAAGCACTACTTAACTACCAATAAAAACTGAGACTGGAAGCCGCAACATGACAAACCTTACTGGACATCACATTCTGTCAGTGAATCAATTTGATAGAGATGTAATTGAAACAATCTTTCGCGTTGCGGACAAAATGCAGCCCTACGCAAGACGCCAAAAAAGAACGGAAGTGTTAAGGGGTGCCATTTTAGGTAACCTATTTTTTGAACCGAGTACGCGAACTCGGGTGAGTTTTGGCACCGCTTTTAATCTGTTAGGGGGTGAGGTCAGAGAGACTACCGGTATGAGTAACTCCGCTCTTGCCAAAGGTGAATCTTTATTTGATACCGCACGCGTACTCAGTGGTTACTCAGACATCATTGCTATGCGTCATCCGGATAGCGGTTCGGTCTCGGAATTTGCGCAAGGCAGCCGAGTACCAGTGATCAACGGTGGCGACGGTGCTAACGAACACCCTACGCAAGCGCTACTGGATTTGTACACCATCCAGAAAGAACTGCAACATCAGAATAAAACGATTCAAGGTATGCATATCGCCATGTTAGGTGACTTAAAATACGGTCGAACCGTTCATTCTTTAACGCGATTACTGACACAGTACAAAGACATTCACTTCACCTTTATTTCGCCCACTGAACTCAGTATGCCAACAGGTGTACTTGATGCCATTGATAATGCAGGCCACAAAGTCACTATTTCAGACCATATGGATGGTTTGGTAAATGCTGATATTTGTTACCAAACACGTATCCAAGAGGAACGTTTTCCGTCTCAACAGGAGGCAAATCGTTACCGCGGTAAATTCCGCTTGAATCAATCCATTTACACCAAACATTTTCAATCCAACACTGTCATCATGCATCCATTACCCCGCGATTCTCGTAGTGAAGCGAATGAGCTGGATAATGATCTCAACGCCAACCCAAACCTTGCTATTTTTAGACAGGCTGACAATGGGGTCTTGGTGAGAATGGCACTGTTTGCACTGACCTTAGGTGTTGCTGACATTATCACTGACTACGATCGTCCTGTGCCGTGGCACCACGTCAATCAATAAATTTATTAAAGATAGAGACTACTGTTAATGAAAAACTCTCAAGCATTATTCGAACGCGCTAAAGCGGTTATTCCAGGTGGTGTAAATTCCCCTGTTCGCGCCTTTAAAGCGGTGGGTGGAACTCCGCCATTTATTACCAAAAGTGACGGTCCCTATCTCTACGACGCCGACGGCAAGCGCTACATTGATTATGTATTATCATGGGGACCTATGGTAATGGGGCACAATCATCCAGACATTAAACAAGCCGTTATCGACGCCGCAGAGCGTGGCTTAAGTTTTGGTGCTCCAACGGAAACAGAAGTCGATATGGCAAATCTTGTCAGTGAAATTGTGCCCTCTATGGAAATGCTACGGATGGTGAATTCAGGTACAGAAGCCACCATGAGTGCTATCAGACTCGCACGTGGTTATACGGGTAAAGACAAAATTTTGAAATTCGAAGGCTGTTATCACGGCCATGCCGATTCACTGTTAGTGAAAGCCGGTTCAGGTGCTTTAACATTTGGCGTGCCAAGTTCACCCGGTGTACCGGCCGACGTTGCTCAGCACACTATTACCACTGAGTTCAACAACTTAGAAAGTGTTAGGCAAGCCTTTAACGATTGTGGTGACGATATCGCCTGTATCATTGTTGAGCCCGTCGCTGGTAATATGAATTGCATTCCACCCGTTGCGGGCTTCTTAGAGGGATTGCGGGACATCTGTGATGAATACAACAGTGTACTGATATTTGATGAAGTGATGACTGGTTTCAGAATTTCACTCGGCGGTGCTCAAGGACATTACAACATTACTCCTGATTTGACTTGTCTGGGCAAAGTAATAGGGGGGGGTATGCCGGTGGGTGCCTTTGGTGGTAAAGCGGAAATCATGAAACATATTGCACCATCTGGCCCTGTCTATCAGGCTGGCACGTTGTCAGGTAATCCAGTGGCTATGGCGGCAGGACTTGCCTCTCTAAAATTGGTCAAAACACCGCATTTGTACGACACATTGAGCCAACAAACAGAAAAATTAGCCCTCGGTTTCAAAGCCATTGCTGACAAACATGGGATTCCGCTATCCGTTAATTATGCGGGTAGCATGTTCGGGATATTCTTCACAGACGTTGAAACGGTAGTCAACTATCACCAAGCGATTAACTGTAACACCGAACGTTTTAACCAGTTCTATCATTTGATGCTTGAGCATGGTGTCTATATGGCCCCAGCCTCTTATGAAGCGGGTTTCGTGTCTGCTGCTCATGACGACGACGTAATAGCTGAAACCCTTGCGATTGCAGACAAAGTATTTGCACAGCTCAATTAATCCATGATTAGGCAACGCAATGCTCAAGTCGTTGCGTCGCCTGACTTTTCCCCTACACCATCCCCTTCTTTGATTGGCATCTAGTCATAGATCCAATCATAGTTAACCCATTGGTTGTTACACAGGAGTAATTCGATAGCGATTGGTAAGTCACATGCCCTCTACACTTGAGAGGCCTAAGTAAAGTGTCACAATCTCAGGTTCAGCCAAGTGCCAAGTGGTTTAAACAGTGGAAAAAGCGAGATAAGCGTAAAAGGAATACAATACTGTTGTTGTTCAATTTTAGGCAGTACATCATTTTATATTGAACACCAACGAGTTGGGGTAGCGATTATCCAGTTAAGTTTTACCGAGCCAAAGCACCAAGACGAGCGCTAACAACAATATCAATGATAGCAATTTAGCCATTAAAAAATTCAGGTGACAGATACATTATTTGGCACTTTGTTTATTTGACTTACATTCAATTTGTTTCCATAAGTAATTCACGGGAAGTCACTTGTTTTACTGTTAAATTAAACGCAGAAAGCGCGCTACCGACTGACAGATAACACGTTAGCTAAAGAAAAAACGCAAACTATTCAACCGCTTGGGTGGATAGCGATAAAAACACCGTTATCCACCTCTGCTAGATGTTAGTCCATGCTATTTACTTACTGGTTTTTTCAGTCGTTAGCTTTACTGCCTTGGTTGCTAACGACACGGCGACGCCATCTTTATCTACGTTAGTGTATCGGCTATAACGCTCGCGATTTTGTTTAACCCATTTAGTGTGGGTGAGAAATAACGGTGCTTGAAGTTGGTTTTCCCATGCGAATAGCTTTTTCATAAGCTGCGCCACTAACGCCGGTTGTTGAGGAGCTAAGTCAACCGCCTCAAAAGGATCGGCAACCATATTATAGAGTACTGCCGGTCTGTCTGGAAAACGGATCAACTTATGATCCTTGTGACGGATTGCGGCAAACGCAGCACGCCGCCAATACAATGTAGGGTGTGGAATGTTGTTCTGTTTTTCGTGTAAATATGGCAGTAAATTGACACCATCTAGTGCAAGTTCTCCCTGTTTAGCAACACCCGTTGCCGCAAGCACAGTGGGTACAATATCCAGTGCCGAAATTGGATGATGATAACTGCTTCCTGCTTTGAACTTATTTGGCCAGCGTATAGTAAAAGGCACTCTAATTCCGCCTTCGGCTAACGTCCCTTTGACGCCCATTAAAGGTAGATTACTCGACCAGTTATAATCAGATGGACCACCGTTGTCGTTGAGAAAGATCACTAACGTATTATCCCGCAATGACAGCTCATCTAGCGTCGACATTAGCTCTCCAACAGAGTCATCTAACGCCAATGTCATGGCGGCCAGCGTTCTACGCTGTTTATTCTCAATATGTGCCATGGCCTCAAGGTGCTGTGGTTTGGCTTCCATGGGTGCGTGCACAGCAGTGTGGGATAAAAACAAGAAGAAGGGCTGCGATTTATTTTCGTGAACGAAACGAATAGCCTCATCGCCGAGTCGATCCGTCAAATAACCACGGTAAGGCTCTGCCCGTTGATTTCGGTAAATGCGTCGATAATCAGTATCTTGCTGATCATTTTCCCAGTAGCTCCGTCCTCCCCCAAGTAGACCATAGAAAAAATCAAAGCCCCTCTCGTTTGGGTGAAATTGAGGAGCTAAACCAAGATGCCATTTACCGATCAGGCCAGTGGTGTAGCCACCCGCACGCAAATGGTCGGCGAGGGTCAATTCATTGATATTGAGACCACTGTAGCGAGCCACATCACCGGGTTCAGGATGTACCGGTAAATTATATTCGTGACCAAAACGTTGCTGGTAGCGTCCAGTCAGCATACCCGCTCGTGATGGACTGCAAACAGAGGCAGTAACGTAGGCTTGATCAAAGATTACGCCCTCACCCGCAATGGCATCAATATGTGGAGTAGCAAAATTGGCTTTGTCTAGACGCTTACCGCTGAATCCAATATCGGCATAGCCTCCATCATCACTCATAATGACAATAACATTTGGCGATTCAGCATTCGCTTGCCAAGTCATTAGTGCCGCTACTGACATGATTAAACGGACAGTATTCCACCAGCCATGCTTTTTCTGAAGAACGGTATTCATAAGGGATCCCCTCGCAGTCAAACTCATACACTGACTATATAGACGAAAGAGTCGACTAATTTCCCCTAATGACTACTGGAAATAAACGGTTGATTCGTCTTATTGGCTACTGGTAATACGACAACTTTAGGATTTATTGTGGCACTGCGTACACGGCTGTTTTCTATATTCTTCATTTTTATTTCTGGGCTCACATTTGCTAATGAAATAGCTCGACCCAACTTTGTATGGCTCATTTCAGAAGATAATGGCGCTGACTACTCAGCTCTATATAGCCCTCAAGGTGCGGTCATGCCCAATATTGAAAAGTTAGCCGAAACCGGCATTGTATTTGACAACGCCTACGCAAACTCCCCCGTCTGTTCAACCTCTCGGAGTACCCTAGCTCTTGGTGTTTATGCCCCAAGTTATCAGCTACAACAACACCGAAGCTTTAGGAAAGTATCCCTCGGTAATGAGCTAAAACCCCTCAGTTGGTTGCTTAAACATCAAGGCTATTACACCACCAACAAAACCAAAGAAGACTATAACTTTAATAAGCCAGATGACACTTGGGACGACTCTTCTAAAAAGGCACATTGGCGAAACCGCAAGGCAGGTCAACCGTTCTTTCATGTTCAAAGTTTCGACACGACTCACGAATCGCGACTTCATTTTCCGCCGTCGGACATCACTAAAGAATCGAATATGCCCCGCTACATAGAAGGCGGACTTCCCGCACCTCTGCCCGCCACAGCACTGATGAAATATACTTATCAACGATACCTTCAGCAACATCAAAAACTGGATCAGCAATTGGGTAAAGTCATTCAACAACTGACACAAGACAACTTAATTAACGATACTTTTATTTTTTATTTTGGTGATCACGGCGGTGCACTTCCCATGAGTAAAGGCTACCTTAATGAGCAAGGCCTGCGAGTGCCCTTAGTGGTGCATGTTCCGGCTAACTTCGCATCGCGTGTGGATGAAAAGCTACTGACGACTGAGCGGTCATCACGCCTGATAAGTTTTGTCGATTTTGCGCCAAGTGTACTGGCACTCGCTGAACTTCCTCCCCATAAACCACATCAGGGTGCCGATCGACTTAGTGATACCGCTAATAATATTGATGGTATGCACTACTATTATACCGATCGCCTTGATGAGAAATACGATACTTCGCGTGGCATCAGGGTGGGTCGACTAAAATACGTTCGTCATTTTATGCCCCATTACCCCGAGGCAATGTTTAATAATTACCGCTACAAGCAAGCTGCCTACAGAGAGTTGCAAAAAGACTTCAGACAAGGTGCTTTAGCGCC
>JBELHI010000052.1:4074-16036 GCA_042091475.1 Alteromonadaceae bacterium | reverse complement strand
GCACCAACCAACAGTAAGCCACTGGCAATAATAACGCGGGTAAAACCCTCGATAGACGAAAGGGTACCCATAGATTTTGGCTTACTTCGTTGAGACATTATATTTCTCTAATCGGCGGTAGATGGCACTTCTACTAATACCCAGTAAGGCTGCGGCATCCTCCACTTTATGATGACTTTGCTGCATTGCCATCAACAATAACTTCTTTTCTGCCATGGCTAACGTCATCAGGGGGATATCTGGGGTTTCTGATGTGTTTTGTTCTGAAAAATATAAATCAGTAGCTGCAATGGTATCGCCCTCACACATCAATACTGCGCGCGCGACTAGGTGATTGAGTTCTCTGATATTGCCCGGCCAGTGATAGTCTTGCAGTGCCAGTTCTGCTTGTTGAGAGAAGGATAACGTGCTTTGCTGGTACTTAGCACAATGTTGGGCTAGAAAGTGCCTCGCCAGTGGTAATATATCCTCAATACGCTTCCGTAGCGGCGGAATAACCAGTTCAATTGTGTTTAGCCGAAAATATAAATCACTGCGAAACTCGCCATCGTCAATAGCTGCGTCTAACGGTGTATTGGTGGCACTGATAATCCGGCACTGTGTTTGATGGGTGGTTGAATCACCAATCACTTCGTATTCATTTGATTCTAACACTCTAAGTAATTTTGCCTGTAATGGCAGTGGTAAACTACCAATTTCGTCCAGCAATAAGGTGCCGTTTTTTGCCGTAGAGAAGCGTCCCTCTCGGTCTTGTTTGGCGTCGGTGAAGGCGCCCTTTTTATGCCCAAATAATTCACTTTCAAACAGTGTTTCAGGGATCGCAGCCATATTGACGGAAACAAACTTTCCCCCTCGTTGGGAGTGTTGGTGAATATAATTGGCAATGTGTGTTTTACCCGTGCCGTTTTCGCCCCTGAGCAAAACGTTAACATCTGCTTTTGCTACCTTTTCAATGGTGTTGCGCAACGCCTGCATGGCAGGACTGGTCCAGAGCAGATCATCCCCCTGAGTGACGCGAGTCTCAGACGGGTTACTCTGACTATTTGGGCTGTTGGTGCTTGGCGTTTGTTTGAGGTGTTTATTGATGGTGTCAATGACAGTTTGGTTGTTCCAAGGCTTGGCAAAGAAATCAACGGCGCCCGCTTGCATCGCGGCAACCGCAAGTTCTACCCTTGACCATGCCGTCATTGCTATTATTGGTGGTGTTGCTAATGATTTTCGTGCTTCAATGAAATTCAAACCCTCTTGACCAGAGGTGGTGTCAAACTGGTAGTTCATATCTAACAACACAGCATCAATGGTCTGAGTTTCTAGACATTCGGTGGCTCGGCTTAAACTGTCAGCTTCAACCACATCAAAGCTATGGTTATTCAATAGAAATCTGAGACTAAGACGAATGTCCGCCTTGTCGTCTACCACTAATATCCTTGGACTTGTTTTCAATTGAGCCACTTGCCATCCAAATTAACACGTTTGTTTATTATCATATAGGGAATAGTCACCGTTGCAACTTGAACATAGTCACAACGGTGATTCGGCTTTAATCCTCTTGCAAGGCCTGTAACGGATTGCGTTTAACAATCTGTTGCACGGGTAAGTAACACGCCACTAACGCTGCGATTAACATGACGGGAATGGCAATGAGTCCAGCAGTAAAATCCGTCGTCATATTGAAACTATTGATTTTCAAACCTGCAAAATAGCCACATGTGGGTAATAGTATGCCTAACAATAACCCCACAATAATAGGCTTAAGACTTTGTTTAACCACCATGCCTACCACACTGTGTGTATGTGCGCCTAGGGATAGGTGAATACCTAATTCCCGTTGTCTCAGTTGAACACTGAAACTGAGTACACCGTAGATACCAGCGGCAGCCAGCAACAACGCCAGTAGCATTAATCCAGCGAGTATTTTTACCGTTAATCGGTCTCGTTCAAGCACGTTTCCGATGATGTTGTTCATTGTTGAGAAGTAGGACACAGATAAACTCGGCTCTATGGTCTTGAGCAAACCGTCTACTAGTTCACGAGTGACTGTCTCTTTGCTGTTAAAGATGAAGAGTAGCGAGGAGGCGCCAGTAGTGGGTATATAGTACCGCTCTAACGCATAACCCGGTGATGGGGTGGGTACTTTTATGTCAGCTACCACGCCCACCACGGTACGAGGCTCACCAGGTCTTGTGTAAAGGGTTTTTCCTAAGGGGTCTTCTTCACCGTAGAGTCGCTTTGCCAATGATTGACTAATAATCAGCTCACTGGGCAACTCACCAACAGGCTGATCCCCATCGAAACTTCTACCAGCGACAATAGGCATCTCAAATATATCAAACATCTCACGACCAAAATAACTGAAACTCACTATGCCAATTAAGTTTTCTTGTTCATCATAAAGATAGTTTTCAGCGCCCATTTGTAACGGGTTAAAACCTACCGCACCCGTGTTTTCAATGCCTGACTGATTGGCTAACGTGTCTTTAATCTGTTGCGCCAACTGACTTGCTTGTATGTCGCTAGTGCCCGGGTCAACACGGACATAATATCTGTCTTCTAGAGTCATACCCATAGGTTGAGCTAATTTAGCAACAACCGGCATCAATACTGACGACGCAGCAATTAATATCACGGATGTTAGACACACTTGGGTCACAATTAACAGATTACGTGTGGCGTTTGATATTTGCCCAGCGGTGCCCTTACCACTGCTCTGTAATTGTTGATTCAGGTATTGGTACTTTACATTAATCGTTGCCAATACAGCCACCACATAGGCAATGAACAGACTGATGGCTATGCTACAAGCAATGGTTATTGGATCTAATTTGAGCTGCTGAATTCGAGCAAACAGATTATTCAGATCGTCTTTTAACCAATACATAAGCCAACCAGCCAGAATCAGACCAACCAAGCAGGCAATGGCAGTCAAAAGTATGGATTCTGCGAACATGCCACGCAAAATGTGTTTTGGTTGTGCACCCATGGCAGCCTGAATTGCCATGACGCGTTGCTGTTGCGCAGCCCGCGAGAGAAATAAATTGGTAATATTGGTTACAGCAACCACAAGTAATAGGCTTACCCCCAGTAATAGGGACAAGGCCATGGGTTTACTTCTGCCAATCAACTTATCCTCAAGTGGGACAAATCTCGCGCCTATGGAGGTATTCTCTGCAACGCCTTCAACATTCTGATAGAGGTCATTAATTTGCTCACCCAACACGGCGTTCATTTCATCAATATTGACACCGGATTTAATTTTCGCCACACCTGTAATTGAGCTGGTAATACTGTCCCAATTTAAATCCGCTGCAGCTTCATCAAAGCTCACCCACATATCTGAGGGTTGTAGTCCAAGCAACTGTGGCTGCTCAAACTCAGGCGCCACCACGCCAACAATTTGATAAGCGTCATTATCCAGCCGAGTGTAACTGCCAATAATATCCCGATCTTGGTTGTATTGGTCGCGCCATAGACTGTAACTGAGGACAACCACGCGTCGTTCATCGGTGATGGACTCATCAGCGGATAACCCACGTCCTAGTAGCATGGGAACGTCAAACAAATCAAAATACTCGGGGGTTACTTTGGGGCCGTAAACGAAGACTGGTTTGGCTAAATCTTTTAGCTTTGCGCGCCTATGCTGCATCAACGTCATGGTATCAATGAAGCGTTGATCTTGATAAATATGATATTGCGCGGGCAGTATTTGGAAGCCGTATTGGGTTTCACCATTGATGGTTTCACTTTGTTCAGTCACCCAAAGTTGCTGGGTGTCCGGATACGGTAGCGGCTTGGCTAAAATTAAAATATTCAGATTGACCACCACAGCAACCGTCGCCAGGGTACTGGCCAAGGTAGCAATAACGGTTAAACCTAGGGTTGGACGAGCGATAATATTGCGCCATGCAAGCAGTAAGTCATAGCGAAAAAACTGTACTAATGATTTCATACTGCGAGCTCCAAATTAACTTCGTCTGCCATCACGCCATCCATCAGATGAAGTTTTCGTTTCGCCATATTGGCGTAGCGAGGGTCGTGGGTCACCATACAAATGGTTGTGCCTTTGCTATTTAAGTCAGCAATCAGTTGCATGATCATGTCACCATTTTTTGAATCCAAGTTACCCGTTGGCTCGTCCACCAGCAGGATATCCGGTTGATTGACCAAGGCGCGTGCAATAGCAATACGCTGTTGTTGGCCCCCTGAGAGTTGGTTAGGCTTGTGTTGAGCTCTGTGGATCATATCAACACTCTCTAAACAGCTGTTCACGCGTTCATTCATTTCTGATTGCGACAGCAGTGTTTCACGGTAGCGCAACGGCAGCGCGATGTTGTCAAAAACCGACAACTCATCAATCAGATTAAATGATTGGAAAACATAACCAATGTGTTGATTGCGAATACTCGCTCTGTGGTTCACACTCAAATCACTCACATCTTTGTCTGCTAATAAATATTGGCCATCATCGGCACAATCTAGTAACCCAAGCAATGCCAGTAATGTGGATTTACCACAGCCAGAAGGGCCAGATATAGAGACATAGTCGCCAGACATAATAGTTAAATTAACCCCGCGCAGTGCTTGCGTTTGAATACTACTGGTGGTGAAGGACTTAGTTATGTTTGACAGTTGTATGATAGGTTGAGGTTGCATAGTATATTTCCTTATTAACCGCTAATTATAAAATCGTGATTGTTTGATGCTCATTCCAACGGGACATGTCAGACAAAATAAAACGCTGTTCGGCGTCTCCTCCAGAAACCACCTCAATGGTATCATGGGTTTTTGCGCCAAACGTCACATTTACTTTTTCTGCTGTTGAGCCGTCGTCTGATACACGGTATAGCTGACTGGAAGAAAAACTGGCCCCATTGATGGGGGTGTTGATCAACAACACATTGTTACGGCTACCGGTATCAATACTGCCCTGAATGTTGAGCTCGGGGCGCGCGTTGGCAGTCAGGGGACCATTGAGTGTCACTTCAACTTCTATGGTACCGTCCACCACAATGGGATTAATGCGCATCACCTCGCCCTCAATAGCTCCGGCGCGTGTGTCAATACTGGCTGTTTGGCCAAGTTTTACCTGTTGTAATTGAGATTGCGGAATATTAATTAAGGCGTATAGGTCCGTTGTACTGCCTACCATGGCCAGTGATTGTCCTAAACTGACGGTTTGCCCGAGTTCAACATTCATAGACTGCACCACGCCGTCTATCCCAGCTCTGACATCAAGTGACTCAAATTGCTGCCGCGCTACCGCGTAGATCTCTTGTTGCGCATCAATGTTTGATTTAGCAATAGTCAGCTCTGATTGCTGTAATGTTTCCAGTTGTGCCAGCCTTTGCTGCTCTAATGACAGACGTCTTTGTAATTGTTTCTGTAATAGAACTGCCCGTTGATAATCAATCGCAGAAACAATGCCTTGGCTAAATAATGGTTGTTGGGCGGTGACTTCTAATTCGGCACTTTCTAATTCAGCCTTGAGCTGTTCAAATTGTACCTGTTGAGAAAGAGTTTCACGACCTTGGTTGATTTTCAGTTGTTGATATTGGTTTTTAATCCGTTGCAGATCTAATTCAGCTGAACGCAGCGCTAAACTGACCTGGGGATCTGACAATCGCAATATCACGTCATCACGAGTTACCTGTGCACCGGGTTTAAGTAAAATTTCTTCTACAGTGCCGGTACTCTGTGCGGCCAGTAAGCGTGGCTGACGGGATTTCAAACTGCCATAGCCAGCAACGGACAAGGCCATGTCGCCACGGGTTATTTTGCCTATCCAGATATCCGTTGCCTTTACCGCAGTAGTGGAATTCGGTGTTATCGCCAGCCAGATAACAAACAAAATGGCAGTTATCAGTATCGCCAGCGGCCAAAACCGCATGTTTCTTGTTGGTGGTGTAATAACCGTATCCATTGTTCCTCACTTGTGTGCTACTGCTGTCATTACTCATGGTGCAATGATGATTTTTATGAACTATTATCCAGTGCAATATCAAATGCTGTGCCAATAATTAAGCTGTTGTTTTTATTGTTTTTATTTCTGATGGTTATGTTTTTGTCTAATAGTTTTTTACGAAATCGGGAAAGCCATTTCGATTTCGTCATAACTGTGAGCGCAGAAAAAAATGATGCTATCTTCATTTTTTGGCTTACTTGTATTCCCTTCTTAATGCCCCCATTGTTTGATTTGTCGAGTAATTAGTTTAGGGAAAACAATGTCGTCATCTACCATACCGTCAGCGGATTCAACCTTGTTGTCATTGCGTAATGTCAGTAAGCAGTATGGTGATAAACAAGCCATTAAAAATGTTAGTTTTGATCTCAACAAAGGCGAAATTGTTGCCTTACTTGGGGCTAATGGTTCAGGTAAAACCACCACCATCAATGCCATCTGTGGCTTGCTCGATGTTGAGCAAGGTGATATTCATTTTGACCAACAAGATACCAAAGGTAGCAACCGCTACTTGCGTCATGTGGGGGCAGTCATTGGTGGCAGCCGCAATATCAATTGGCGCTTAACTGCTCGCCAAAACGCAGAATATCTGGCCACCTTGCGCTGTCCGCCATACAGCCAGCACCGAGCCTATGTAGAAGAATTGGAGCAAGCCCTTGGGTTAGATGTGTATAAAAATGATGTGGTGGGCAAATTATCCACAGGAAATAAGCAAAAAGCGGCATTATTGTGCGCATTAGCCCACAAACCACAATTATTATTATTGGATGAACCCACCTTGGGGCTGGATAAAGAAACCGTTGAAAAACTGCAAAAGGTGATTGAAACCCAAGCCAGAGAACAGCAGCAGACGTTCTTAGTGACCTCCCACGACCTCAATTTTATTGATAAAATATGTCATCGGGTTATTGTGATAGACAAAGGCGAAATCACATTTGCTGGCACTATTGATGAACTAAAACAGCAGCTATTCCATTACCAACTGACCCTCACCCTAACCAGCGACTTGATGCTGACGTTCAAGCAGCAGCTGACTTCACTGTGGCATGACAAGGTACAAGTTCAGTATGCAGAAGACAACACCGTTAGCATTTATTACGACACCGTCAGTCAAGTTTACCCAACCATCACTTGGCTAGCGCAGCAGTCAGAGCAAGCCTTGGATTTGCGTATCACGCCGTTAACCATTGAAGACGCTTATGCACATTTACTAGAGGCGCCGCAAATTGACACAAAACCAGAGGAGTCTGTGGCATGAAACTAATCTATCTATTGATCAATGAGGCCAAGTTACTCGGTCATGAGCTTCGCCAGTACTGGTTTGAAACCGTACTCGGCCTTGGCGTGATGATAGGGGTATTTTGCGGTTTGTTTTACGGTATTAGCATGGCCTCAGATGGCAATACCAATGCCTCCTCTATGGAGGGCTTAGTGTTTGGTTTCTTGCTTTGGTCATTCGCCAGCGGTACCTACAATACGGTTGCCAGCAATATCATAGAGGACAACCAAAAAGGCGTGCTTGAACAATTGTTTATGTCACCCATAGGTTTTTCTCAATTGATGTTGGTTCGCGCTGTTGTGCAAATGGCTTGGAGTCTGCTGCTGTTGCTGGTGGTGAGTCATTTAGTCATGGCGGCAACGGGTGTCTGGTTGGAAATTAACTTCTTATTGTTGTTTGCCGTGTTATTACTTGGCGCACCCGCACTACTGGGGTTAAGTTTCTTTCTCAGTAGTTTTGCCTTGGTGTTCAAAAAAATCAGTGCGCTAGTGGCCATTATCCATATTGCTTTGATTGCTATCGTGGCTTTGGATGCACTGCCCCTGAATGGTTTTTCTTTTCTTCCGTTTGCGCCGGGTGCCTCATTAGCTAGGGACTTGGTATTGAATCACTCAGACGTGGTAATGACAGACGTGCTGGTGGTGCTTGCCAACGCGGCTTTTTACATGGCCCTGGGTCTCATTACATTTATGAAAATGGAAACCCTAGCCAAGCGCAAAAACCTATTGAGCCAATATTAATTATTCATGCATAGCCCCCAGGTATTGCATACCAAGGGGGGCTTAACAGCCCCTCAATTCCTCAGAACGACAGTGACAAACTAACCTCGCATAACATTTTGTTGCATTTTTTCTTTTCAAATAAGTCGAATGAGATAGACAGACTGGCGCGTGATGGGTTTAATTTGTGTATTACATGACTGCTGTTCCCCTGTTGCGCAGAACTTCACCTGACATGGGGCAGAAATTGGTGGATAACTAATGAAAAAAATCGTCGTCACTCTGCTTTTTATCGTTTTAGCTTTGTTTAATTCTAAGCCCTCTGCAAAGCCATGGGTTGGTAATGTCGAGAAGTTTTCCATTGATAGCGAGGTTTTGGGTGAAAGCCGTGAGTTGCTGGTCTACCTGCCGACAGACTATCGCGACTCAACACAAAAATACCCCGTGTTATATCTGACAGACGGCGATGTGCAAGGGCTTCACACGGCGGGTACCGTGAACTTTTTTGCCGCCTATGACCAAGCGCCGGATATGCTAGTGGTGGGTATTATTACTCCCAGAGACACCCGGACGCATGACCTTACTGTTACTGATGTCAGTGAACAAGCGTTGCAAACACCGTCAGGAGCCGATCGCTTTTTAGGTTTTGTTGAAAAGGAAGTGATTCCAACGATCAAACGTCGTTACCGCACCTTGGATTATCAAGCGCTATCTGGGACTTCTCACGGCGGTCAATTTGCTATTAACGCCATGCTTAAACGTCCCCAATTATTTGACGGTGTGATTGCCATCAGTCCCTCTTTATATTGGAAAAATAATCAATTGCTAACGCTCGCTGAGGACAAGTTAAAAGAAAAAAGAATCAAAGGACGCGTGTTTATTTCCATTGCTGACGAGCCGCCAGTGATGACCAAACCGTTTGCAACATTGGTTGAACTGAGCCAACAGTATCCCAATGACAAACTACACCTTCAGAGTAAGACGTTTGCAGACGAAAGTCACAATTCCACCACGCTACTCGGCCAGTATTATGGGCTCAAATATTTATTTGCTGATTGGGTGATACCGGATGAGCCTCAGAGCTTGGCGGATCTTCAGCAGATTTATCACAAGCGGTCTACAACCCTCGGAGCTCACTTACAGATCCCTGAGGATAGAGCTAACGGTTACGGTCAATGGTTACAATATTTGAATCGCAAAGATGAAGCACTTGAATTATATCTTTGGAATAGAGAAACATACCCGCAGTCAATAAGTGCCCACCAAGCACTAATCAAAGCGTATTTGCACTTCAACGACAATAGCGCAGCTAAAACAGCAAGTGAGCTGGCAATCAAAACATTAGATGGACTGAATAGCCAACAAAAGCAAAAACTTAATGAGTTAGTTAATCAAGATTAAGTGGTCATTACGGTTGGATTTTAGAAACTCAGTTTGGATGTTTAGCACCTCAGATGGTGTAGGTTTATTCGCCATAGATAATACTGGGGTTATCACGAGATTAGGTTTACAATTGCCAGCCATTGTTATTCCCCCAAATTACTGAGAGTCGTCAATGCCCGTATTAGCCAACCGCATGAGCAACGCCAAGCCCAGCACCATTATGATGATTGCTGAAAAAGCCAAACAATTGAAAGCCCAAGGGCGAGATATCATTAGCTTTTCTGTGGGTGTTCCCAACTTTCTGCCTGCTGAGCATGTGTATGATGCTGCCCGCGACGCACTGACCCAAGATTCGGGTCAATATCTCGCTGGCAGAGGGGTGGACGAGCTCGTCAGTGCTTATCTGAAACGCTTAGATGAAAATGGCTTTAGCGGTTATCAGAAACAGAATATTGCCAGCGGTATTGGTGCCAAACACGTGCTGTTTTCACTGCTGTATGCCTTGCTTAACGAAGGCGACGAACTCTTGATACCCACACCTTATTGGACAACCTATCGGGATATCACCGATTTGATAGGCGCAACACCCGTGTTTATGCATTGCTCAACAGAGCAAAACTATAAGCTAACACCTGCTCAATTAGAGGCCGCTATTACCCCTAACAGTAAAGCGCTGTTATTTAACAATCCCTCCAATCCCACCGGTATGGTATACACAGAAGCGGAAGTAAAAGCCTTGGGTGATGTGCTAGAGAAGCATGATTTGTGGATCATCTCAGATGATATTTACAACCGCATGGTGTTTGATGGATTGGACTTCCATCACTTAGTTAAAACCAATCCAGCATTGCGGGATCGGGTGATTATGATAGATTCCATTTCCAAATCTTATGGTATGCCGGGGTGGCGTGTGGGCATGATGGCTGGCCCTGAAATCATTGCCAATGCGGTGATCACCCTCAACAGCAATTCAATTACCAATATACCCGGTGTGGTGAGTGCTGCGGCCGCAGCTGCTATTGCCGGACCACAGGATTTCGCTGATGATATGTGCGGTGAGTTTGCTAACAAGCGGGACGAAGTGATGGCCACCATGGCGCAACTAGAGGCGGTCACCTGTCCTCGCCCACAGGGGGCTTTTTACGCCTTCCCTGATATTTCTGCGGTATTTGGCCGCCAACACAATGGCCATATGATTGATGACGACGTGCGCTTTGCCGAATTGCTATTGGACAGTAAAGGTGTGGCTGTGGTACCCGGCAGTGCCTTTGGTGAGCCCAAGTCAATCCGTATCTCTTACGCTTGTCAATCTGCACAATTAACAGACGGTTTGGCGAGATTCAAAGCCTTTTTTGATGAAATAGTGTGATGGGCTATCTAAGTAGGGGGTAACTATTAGTCTACCCCTGAACGTTAGCACTGATCATTTCATGCACCATACGAGCGGCTAACTTGGCCGTGTGTTGATTGACGTCATAACGTGGATTGAGTTCGGCAATGTCTGCTAGGGGCCAGTTAAAATCTAATAAGTGTTGCTGCTTATCCAGCCAGTGCAAGGTATCTATCACCACTTGCGGAGCGATACCCAAGCCACTGGGGGCACTTACCCCCGGTGCTACGTAATTTGGAAAGACATCCAAGCACAAGGTGACATAAAGCACATCAATATTACGTAAAAACGGCTTTAAGGTTTTTGTTACCCTGTCTTGCTGACAATCTTTATCTAATAAAAATTGTGTCTTTGTGTGCGTTGCGAAATCAAACAAAGCAGTTGTATTGGCTGTTTCTGCAATGCCGATACAAGCGTAATTAAATTCCCGCTGGTGTTGCTCACAGTACTGGGCTATTTGCCAAAAGGGCGTACCAGAGCTGGTTAATGGGGCGGGCTTTCGCAAGTCAAAATGAGCATCAAAGTTAATGATACCAATACGAGTGTCTGGGGTGATATGTTGGCTGTTGACCAAGCCTTGGAAACTTCCCCAGGCAATTTCATGACCGCCACCTAAACCTATAGTGAATGGTGAATTATTTAATCCTAGTGTGATGTGTTGAGCATAAGCGGCTTGACAGGTATCTAGATCGTCAGCTTCATCGGCATCAGCGTAAACCGTACCTAAATCAATCACCCCGTGGGGTTGATGCCATGCTTGATTAGCCAGTGCATCACGTAATGCATCGGGACCTAAGCGAGCACCCACTCTGCCTTTGTTGTTTGCAACGCCGAGATCACAAGCCATACCCATCAAAGCCAATTGAGTGCTGTCAGCAATCACGTCACCCTGATCGTAGCGCTGTATGACTTGGTGCCAGCGGCGACCCCTTGCACCGTCTTCACTGTCTGTTCTGCCTGTCCATCGATGATCATTACGCCATGTTGACATGCTCACCTCCAATCCACAGTTGTGATGGTTGAACAGTATTAATCCCGTAGGCCAGTTCAGATGGATGCTGTATTGGCCACAAACCAAAGTCAGCGTCATAGCCAGTTTTTATCACGCCTTTTTTACTGATACCCAAGGCTTTGGCAGCATGTACAGTGACGCCTTTCAGGGCCTCAACTGGCGTCATTGAAAACAACACACAGGCCATGTTCATGGCCGTCAGTAGAGACACTACAGGCGAACT
>JBELHI010000052.1:2878-3974 GCA_042091475.1 Alteromonadaceae bacterium | reverse complement strand
GCTAAAGCCAATGGATTCACAAAACACGTCCACCGCGTCTGCCAGTTGTTGCTCAGCAACCATGGGCATGACCTGCTCACACACCAAATCCAGGTAACCTTGACGATTGTTCTGGTATTCAGTTGGCACAGCATGGGCGCCTAAATAGGTGGTACAAACGTTAATCGGCAGTTGCTGTCCAACTTGCTTGGCTACTTGCAACATTTTCAGCTCCGTCTCTTGATCTAAACCATAGCCTGATTTTATTTCCACGCAGGTGACACCTTCCTGCATCAAGCGTTTTACTCGCCCCAAGGCTGATACCAAGAGTTCTGTTGCGCTGGCATCACGAGTAGCGTTAACGGTACTTTGAATACCACCGCCTTGACGTGCAATTTCAGCATAGCTAACACCCTGTAAGCGCATTTCAAATTCTTTTGCACGGTTGCCGCCATGAACCATGTGGGTGTGGCAATCTATCAACCCCGGCAGTAGCCATTGTTGCTGACCGTCAATGGGATTGGAATGTGTGTAGGGGCAATCATTAGCGCTACCCACGTAGACAAATACACCGTTATCAATGGCCACAGTGGCATCAGTCATAATACCGTAGCTGTCGTCCGTCTGTTGCATTGAAGCTACGGTGATATTGGTGATTAGGGTGTCACAAGGGCGCAAGTCTGTATTCTTCATAGTGTCCGTCAGTGTTGCCAACTAATGATGATAAAGTCTACTTGTATAAACTTGTATATACAAGTTTGTTGGTGTAGCGTAGTGGCCACGTTAATTGTGTTGAAGGTAGCTTGATGCAGCCTAGGTTTGTATTTATTAAATCTCAATTACTGGACAGTATAGAGTCTGGTGAGTTGTCTGCGGGTGATAAAGTACCGTCTGAAAACCAGTTGGCGGAACGCTATTCCGTCAGCAGAATGACCGCAAGGCGGGCCATCACAGAGTTAGTGGATGAGGGTATACTTGCCCGCTCCCAAGGTTTGGGGACATTTGTTTCAGACCACAGACCCATGAGTTCCATGCTGGCCATTCGCAGTATTCAAGATGAGATCACCCAGCGGGGCCACACATACAGCAACCACATTTTGTCCATTGAAAACATCCC
>JBELHI010000052.1:1394-2778 GCA_042091475.1 Alteromonadaceae bacterium | reverse complement strand
AGACGTACTTACTCAGCCAAAGGCACTGTGAGCTACGCCATTCTTACCCACCCCGGCAATCGTTATCGCTTGGGTGGACACATTGATTTTTAGGAGTGAATGTAATGAACAGACATGATCCAAATCGCATAATTCGCGCCCCTCGAGGTACCACGTTAACCACCAAAAGTTGGCAAACAGAAGCGCCTCTGCGGATGCTAATGAACAACCTTGATCCCGAGGTGGCAGAGCACCCGCAAAGTTTGGTGGTATACGGCGGTATTGGCCGCGCAGCGAGGGATTGGCAGTCTTTTGACACCATTGTTGATGTACTCAAACGTCTGGATAACGACCAAACCTTATTGGTACAAAGCGGTAAACCTGTGGGGGTTTTCCCCACCCATGAAAATGCCCCAAGAGTATTGATTGCCAATTCTAACTTAGTACCCCACTGGGCTAACTGGGAGCACTTCAATGAGCTAGATAAGCAGGGCTTAATGATGTACGGACAAATGACCGCAGGCTCATGGATTTACATTGGCTCCCAAGGCATAGTGCAAGGTACTTATGAGACCTTTGTTAGCGTTGCTAAGCAGCATTTTAATGGCGATACCAAGGGCCGTTGGATCGTCACCGGCGGTCTTGGTGGTATGGGCGGCGCACAGCCGTTAGCCGCGACCATGGCGGGCTTTTGCATGTTAGCCATTGACGTTGATGAGAGCCGTATAGATTTCCGAATCAAAACGGGATATGTGGACAAAAAAGCCACCAGCTTGGATCAAGCACTGGCGATGATTGATGACGCCATTGCTAACGGTGAAGCTATATCTGTGGGCTTACTGGGTAATGCCGCAGACGTTTTCCCAGAGCTGGTGAAGCGAGGCGTCACCCCAGATGTGGTGACAGACCAAACCTCAGCCCATGATCCCCTCAATGGTTACTTACCCGGGGGTTGGACAATGGAGCAGGCGGCCAAATTACGAGAAACTGACGAACAAGCCGTGGTAACCGCTGCTAAACAATCCATGGCAGTGCAGGTTAAAGCGATGTTGGATTTACAACAGCGCGGCGCAGCGACCCTGGATTACGGTAATAATATTCGTCAAATGGCATTAGACGTTGGCTTGGACAATGCCTTTGATTTCCCCGGGTTTGTACCTGCATATATCCGTCCGCTGTTTTGCCAAGGCATAGGTCCATTCCGCTGGGTGGCCTTATCAGGCGACCCCGAAGACATTTACAAAACCGACGAAAAAGTAAAACAACTGATCCCAGACAATGCAGCCCTGCACAATTGGTTAAACATGGCGAAACAACGCATCCAGTTCCAAGGTTTGCCAGCGCGAATTTGTTGGGTGGGCTTAGGTGAACGACAAAAACTGGGTCTCGCCTTTAATGAGATGGT
>JBELHI010000052.1:0-1294 GCA_042091475.1 Alteromonadaceae bacterium | reverse complement strand
GACATTGCCCAACAATGTGCCAAGCAACACCAGCTTGATTTACCCATGCTGGATAAATAAGGACGCTAATTATGACAGTATTAACGATACATCCGGGACAACTGACGTTAGATGACTTGCGATCCGTACATCGTCAGCACACCCCCATTGCATTAGACCCCAGTTGTTTTGATGGCATTAATCAAGCACACCAAACCGTGTTAGATGTGTTGGCAGATGGCCGCACCGTGTACGGCATTAATACTGGCTTTGGACTACTTGCCAATACCCGTATTGAAGCTGATGAATTAGAAACCCTGCAACGCTCCATTGTGCTGTCCCATGCCGCAGGGATTGGAGATCTGATGACAGAAGACACCGTGCGTTTGTTGATGCTACTAAAAATCAACTCATTAGCCCGTGGTTTTTCCGGTATTCGTCTGCAAGTCATTGAGGCCTTGATGCAGCTGTACAATGCCCAAATACTGCCAGCCATTCCTGAGAAAGGCTCAGTGGGTGCATCCGGTGACTTGGCACCGTTGGCCCATATGAGCTGCGTGTTGTTGGGTGAAGGTGAAGTGATTTACAAAGGTGATCGCATCTCCGCTAAGCATGGCTTGTTGATTGCCGGTTTAGAGCCCATTGCTCTGGCACCTAAAGAGGGATTGGCCCTATTGAATGGTACCCAAGCATCTACGGCGTTTGCATTACAAGGTTTGTTTTATGCTGAAAATGCCCTTGAAGTAGGCATAGCCATAGGTAGTCTATCCGTTGAAGCCGCTTTTGGTTCACGGGTACCCTTTGATGCACGAATTCACGCCGTGCGTGGACATCAAGCCCAATCAGATGTGGCAGCAGCGCACCTCAAGTTGTTAGCCACCTCAGAAATAGGTAGCTCTCACCAGGGCTGTGAGAAGGTGCAAGATCCCTATTCATTACGCTGCCAACCACAGGTTATGGGTGCATGTTTACAACAAATGCGTTTTGCCGCAGAAACCCTAGTGATTGAGGCCAATGGCGTGTCTGACAATCCACTGGTATTTGCTGATAGCCAAGACATCTTGTCTGGCGGTAACTTTCACGCAGAAGCCGTGGCTATGGCTGCGGATATGTTGGCCATTGCCATTTCTGAAATTGGCTCATTATCAGAGCGCCGTATGGCATTACTGATAGACTCTAATTTGAGTGGTTTACCGCCCTTTTTAGTCAACAACGGCGGCGTGAATTCTGGCTTTATGATTGCCCAAGTTACTTGTGCAGCCTTGGCCAGTGAAAACAAAACACTGGCCCACCCAGCGTCTATTGATTCATTACC
>JBELHI010000051.1:0-16167 GCA_042091475.1 Alteromonadaceae bacterium | reverse complement strand
AAGGGTGTCTTGCAATAGTCAAATTGTGATCGGCGTAATAGCCTCGGTCCATGTCTGAAATGGACAGGTCGATTTTAAAAATAGTTGCTTTAAGTGCCATGGTATTCACTGTGTCGATTAGATAAACGTGACTATACCACGTTGGCTCCAGCGATTGTAATTGCTGCGCTAGCTAGATTTTGATCTTTAGAGATGGTTCAAACGACAAACCCAAGCTTGACACTATGGCTCGCATTAGGTGAATACACCATTCAAATTCGCAGCCATTATGAGCCCTTTGGTAAAAGGTTAGGTGGTGATAAAGCGGGGATTGGCTACACAGGTCATCTTCAAGATGAAGACCTCAATCTAACTTATATGCAGGCACGATACTATGATCCAGTTATAGGTCGTTTTTACTCGAATAAAGATAAATGGGTGTCTATGATAAAAATACATATCTGAAGCATTCAAAGGCAACCAAGATATTGCAATTGGCTTGCTATACAAGCGCACAAATATGAGTGGTGAGGTTTGTGAAGATACAAAAAAGGCCGGTTAATACCAGCCTTAGTAGATTACTCGTGAGCTTATTAAGCGTCTACTGAACCACAAAAACGGTACCCTTCACCGTGAATGGTTACAATCAAGTCATCGGCGTTGGTCTCTGACTCAAAGTGTTTACGAATGCGGCGAATAGTCACGTCTACTGTTCTATCATTTGGACGCAATTCACGGCCAGTCATTTCTAGAATTAGCTGTTCGCGGGTAAGAATTTTGCCTGGATTGCGCAAGAACAAGTGCAAGGCTCTAAATTCACTGCGTGGTAAACGGATAGGGTTACCTGAAGGAGAGATTAAGCTTCTGCTGTCACCGTCTAGTACCCAACCATTGAACTTAACTTGGCTTGGCAAATCTTCATCATCCGCGTTGTTGATGGTGCGAGATAGTAAGTTGCGAGCGCGAATGGTTAATTCACGAGGATTGAACGGTTTGGTTAGGTAGTCATCAGCGCCAATCTCTAGGCCTAAGATGCGGTCAACGTCATTATCACGACCGGTCAAGAAAATTAAACCTACGTTCTTTTTGTCCCGTACTTCACGAGCCAGTAGAAGACCATTCTTACCTGGCAAGTTTATGTCCATGATCACCAAGTTGATTGTATTGTTGGCGAAAATGTCGTGCATCTGCTCGCCTCGCTCAGCTTCAAATACCTGGTAGCCTTCGGCTTCAAAGAGGCTTTTAAGTGTTGTACGTGTGACAACTTCGTCTTCAACAATTAATATATTTGGTGTATTCATTATCTTTAATCCGATGTTTTTATCTTTTTTAGTTTACCAGAAAATGACAAAATGCTGAGAAACTTCGTTGATAATTGTCTGAGTTAACATTAATTACACGGGTTTATTTCAACTTATGTAATTTTATTACCAATGTTACATTGTGCGGATTGAACGTGGAATGTCAATGGCTAATACCTTTTATCCATAAATAGATAGGGGAAATCCTTGATTTAGACCATTGATAACCCTGTTCAACTTAATTTAACGGTTTATTAGGGTAATGAACTCATCAACCGTCAGTTGAAATTTGTTGGCCCAAATTTCTTTTTCCATCCGCTGTTGCAGGGCTTGGGCTTCATCTACTGGTTGGTTCGTTAAAGCGGAGAAGTCTGCTTGGCACACACAAAACATGCGTTTCTTTTTATTTCCTTGGTTGTCTGTGTATTTGCCTACTTTAAAAATTGGGTTAGGGCATTGGTTGATATCGGTGCTTCTACCCACGCATTCGGTGGCTTGTAATTGAAAGCCAACAGTCATCAGTAATATGGTTAATACTATCTTGCGCATATGTCCCTTCTATTTGCTGTATATCATTGTGATGCGTGACAATAATATAGGCTAAATTTATTGGTTTGTGCCAATGTCTTTGGTTGTTTTAAACTTTTTGCTAACTGTTCTGGATAAGGCAAAAAGCGATTAGCGACTAACAACAGACAATACTGTTTAGTTAAATGCTGGCGTAGTTGCTGAATAAAGTCAGCAGCAATACTATGGTCGGTTTTTACCCCGGTGTGAAATGGTGGGTTGGTGACCACGGTATCAAATTTTCCAGTGATGCCTTGTAAACCATTACATGGAATAATAGTTGCCTCAACGCCGTTACTGCGTGCTGTTTGCTCTGCACAATGCAGTGCCAAGGCACTGACATCTGCCATCGTAAGCTTTGATACGGTGCCATGTTTCGCTAGCCAAACGCCAATGACACCCGCACCACAGGCAAAATCTAATAATGTATCTGCGCCATCTATCGGCATGTTAGTTAGTAATAATTCAGTCGCTGGGTCTAGTTCACCATGGCTAAAAACACCAGGCAATGAACACACGGTGAGGCTACGTTGACCAATAGTGAAGGTAATATGCTTGTACCACTGAGTAATATCAAAACTGGCTACAGGATTTGTTACCTGAGCTGAAAATAATGAACAGTGGCGGGCTGTATCCAGTTTATGAACGTGCTCAGCTACCGTTGACATGAGCTTGCCAGCACTTTTCGCACCTGACTTGTTCTCGCCAACTACCAGCAAGTTACCGCCATTGGGCATTAATGCTGATGCTTGGGCCAATAACATAGATAAATGCGCTTTGGCTTTGGGCATGTAAATAACTACCCCATTAAACGGCGTCTGGTCTTGGTAATGATGAGAAAACGTGTGTTTTTCAGAATTAGAAACGCTCGCGTACTGATCATAGAATTGGTGAAATCCCCATACATCTGCATCACCCAAGGCTGAAAATATTTCGCTATCTGAGGGGTTGATGAGTAGCCATCTGCCTTGTTGGAAAATCTCTATATTTCTGATCAGTACCTGACTTGGGGCGGTTAACATTAGGCGGTTTTCTCAAACATAAGATCCCAAACACCATGGCCCAATTTATGACCCCTGTTTTCAAATTTGGTCAAAGGACGGTGGTCAGGACGAGGCACGTATTGGTTGTCTTCTGCTTGATTCTTAAAACCCTCTGCAGCGATCATAACCTCTAGCATATGTTCCGCGTAATTTTCCCAGTCAGTTGCCATATGAAATACACCACCCACGGCAAGTTTCTTGTGTAAGCATGCAACGAACTCTGGTTTTACGATGCGGCGTTTGTGATGGCGTTTTTTGTGCCAAGGATCAGGGAAAAACAATTGCACACGGGTTAAGCTATTATCAGCGATACATTGTTCTAATACCTCTACCGCGTCATGTTCAAACACTTTTAAGTTATCAACACCTTGCTCTCGCGCTTCACCCAAGCACGCGCCAACGCCAGGGCGGTGAACTTCAATACCAATGAAGTTTTTGTCACTTTCGTTTTTGGCCATTTCCACTAGGGACTTGCCCATACCAAAACCGATTTCAAGTACCACGGGTGCATCTCTATCAAACAGTTCTGCAAGATCAATTGTCTGAGCTTTGTATTCCACACCCATGATTGGCCAGAGTTCTTCAATGGATTTGGCTTGGCCTGCTGTTAACCTGCCTTCGCGTTTGACAAAGCTTTTGATACGTCTGATATTAATGCCTTCAGCGAGGGCGTCTTGAATGGTTTTATTGGTTCTCATGATCATTTCACGTGACTAAACTATGTCGATATTATATCAGTATCTCGGGGCTTAAGGGTAGTCTAATGTGGCTTGCAGGCCATCAAACTATGGTTGATACTCTGTGACACGCGTTACCCATCCTTGGTTTTTTGACGTATGATTGATCAAAATACCTGACATGGCGCGTAACCATGTGCCTACAGTATTGCGGAAATAATTTTAATGGCGACACAAACCACGGCTCAAACGAATACCTTTGCTCAGCGCATTGTGCAATGGTATCAGCATAATGGCCGTAAAACCTTACCTTGGCAGCAGCATAAAACGGCTTACTCAGTTTGGGTCTCTGAAGTCATGTTGCAACAAACCCAAGTAGCTACAGTAATACCGTATTATCATAGATTTATGTCCGCATTTCCAACCATTGTTGACTTGGCCAACGCGGCTCAAGACGAGGTGTTACATTATTGGACGGGTTTAGGTTATTACGCCAGAGCTCGCAATTTACATAAAGCGGCGCAACATGTCCGAGACCAGCATCAGGGAATTTTCCCTCAATCGTTTGATGAAGTATTAGCACTGCCGGGTATAGGGCGTTCAACTGCTGGTGCTGTATTGTCGTCGGTGTTTCAGCAGCCTCACGCAATCCTTGACGGCAATGTGAAGCGGGTACTCGCTCGCCATCAGTGCGTTGAGGGCTGGCCTGGGAAAACTGCGGTAACGAATGCCCTGTGGGACATTGCTGAGCACCTAACACCGCAGATTGATATTACCGAATACAATCAAGCTATGATGGATATTGGCGCGACAGTCTGTACCCGTAGCAAGCCCAAATGTGACTTATGCCCAGTACAGCCAGATTGCTTGGCTTATGTGCAGGGCCGTCAATTAGATTATCCGGGTAAAAAACCGAAAAAGACGCTACCAACAAAGCATACGACAATGCTGATGCCGGTGTTTACTCATCAGGTGTTCATGCAGCAGCGTCCACCCTCTGGTTTATGGGGGGGACTATGGAGCTTTACTGAAGTAGCTGGGCAAGACGACGTTGACCCATGGTGTGCCAGCCACGGTATCGTTGACTATGAGTTGTCGCCGTTGGCTGAGTTCAAACATACCTTTAGTCATTTTCACTTAATGATACAGCCGGTGATCATTGATATTCATAGTTCTCAAGTTAAACAGGTATCTGAACAACAAGGGCAATGGTATGACCTACTGACACCTCCCTCATGGGGACTGTCTGCACCTACTCAAGCATTGTTAGATGTGCTGCGTAGCCGAACAGCAGTACAACAAGACTAGCACTTCAAATAATCAACCATAAAGTGTTACTATGTAACTTAACCAGTTACAAGAGAAAACAAAATGACCAGACGTGTACAATGCGAACATTTGAAAAAAGAAGGCGACGGCTTAGAGTTTCGACTTTATCCCGGTGAAATTGGTCAGCGTATCTTTGACAATATTTGCAAAGAAGCGTGGCAGATATGGCAATCCAAGCAAACCATGTTAATCAACGAGCATCGGTTAAACATGATGGAGCCAAGCGCGCGGGAATTTTTAGAACAGCAAATGGTGCGTTTTTTGTTTGAAGGTAAAGAAGTTGAATTGGACGGTTACGTTCCACCGGAAGATTAAATTATCATCATAGTGGTTAAGCTTTGGACGGCTTTGGTGGTTCTTTGAACATTTGCAATAAAAAATGAAAATAATTGTTGACTTCAATGCCGATAATCCGTTTAATACGCCCCACAGCAACGCAGACAGTATATGACTGCAGAGCATGCCCAGATAGCTCAGTTGGTAGAGCAGAGGATTGAAAATCCTCGTGTCGGTGGTTCGATCCCGCCTCTGGGCACCATTATTCTGAAAGACCCAGCTCAACGCTGGGTTTTTTGTTTTTGTCAGCTAGCCAATTGGCCTCACTAGAATTGTGGGCTGTTTGTTAATATACTTGACCCACGATCTGTCATCATTTTATATCGGTCTTTATGGCAACTCAGAAAAAAAAATCAAAATCAGCATTGATAGTTTGGCTTGATAAATGGGCCGGACTCACTATTTTTTACACACTTTCCCTACTGCCATTATCACTGCTATGGACCTTGGGCCGAGGCATTGGAAAACTTGCTTGGCGGCTAAACGGAACAGGCGTTCGTGTTACCAAAAAGAACCTTGAGTTGTGTTACCCCTCACTTAACAATAGCCAACGTGAGCAACTGGGCAGAGAAAGTTTGCATCATTGTGGCATGCTGCTCACTGAAATGTGTGCTATCTATCAGCGATCAGGTGCATGGGCAGAACGTCAGATTCAAGAAGTTAAAGGACAGTCAGTCATTGACCGAGCGTTAGAAAAAAAGCAGGGGTTGATTGTTGTTGCCCCGCACTTGGGGAACTGGGAGTTATTCAGTAATATAATACCCAAACTGGGTGATGCGAGTGCACTTTATATGCCGCTGAAGAAACCCCATGTCAGTGAACGCGTTCTCAGTGCGCGAGCTGCCGGTGGTATGAACCTTATACCGATTTCCCGTCGCGGTATGGCGCAATTGGTGCGCTCAATTAAATCCGGTGGTATTACCCTATTATTGCCTGACCAAAGCCCTGCTGAGGGCAGTGGTGAATACGCTGACTTTTATGATATTCCTACTTACACGGTAACTTTAGTGCACAGTCTGATACAGCGCTGTCACAGTCCTGTAGTGCTGGCTTTCAATCAACGTACCAAAAATGGCTTTATTACCCACTATATCGAACCAGAGCCTGAAATTTACTCTGAAGACAAGGTCACCAGCTTGACGGCATTAAATAAAGCGGTGGAGCGTTGTATTGCAATATGTCCAGAGCAGTATCAATGGGAATATAAACGGTTTAAACGCAATAAACCGGACAGTGAAAATCCATACCAAAAAATTTAAGCCTTTCTTTGAATATTTTCAGTTAAAGTATTTTTTATAATACTTTAACTGTGAGTTTTATTATTTACTATTATTTATATTACAAATAACATATAACCTTATTGGGAGGTTATATGTTTGAAGTTACTTTAATTAACGGTGATTACCGCACCACATCGCGTTTTAATTCAATTAAGTCAGCAAGAAAAGCAGCTAAAACTAAGCTAAACGGACAGATGTTTTATGCTTTCGCTTGTGTCATTGGGGAAGGTTTACATGAACTTTATGGCAAGAGCCATGAAAACCCTTCTGGTGTGACGTTAGTACCGGAGCAACGGCATTCACGCAGGCAGACCCAAGTTAATTCAGAAGATACCCTGAGACTACAGTGATGGGCATATGAGTTGACATTGTCCATGGTTTACGTGGGGGTTAGACGACAGTTACTGAGGGTAGTATTTAAGCAACCAATTATAACTTTGGCGGTCTTGCAGTTTTTGTGCAAAGTGCAGACCCAGCTCTACTAATTGTCTATCGTAATTATAATCATCAAGTTGCTGTTTTAGTTGTTGTAGGCTTTGCTGTGTTTGCCCTACAGAATCCATTGCCAACCAAAAAATGTAGGCGTATTGGACGTTGTAACGGTCATACTTTACTGCTTGCCTTAGAGCGCTAATAGCGCTTTTATAGTCTTTGCCACGTATCATATGTAAGCCGTGACTGTAGTGTAACAGCGGATCATTGGGTAATGATTTGAGGCCTTGTAGCAACACCCGTTTTTCTTCGTTTATCTTACCTTGGTTGCGGTATAGGTCCGCTAAGTTGATGTAAGCGGCAGTGAAGTAGGGATCAATGAAGATAGCAGACTGAAATTTCTCTTCAGCTACTTCAAATTGCTGTTCTGCCGCGGCTAACATACCGTGGTTTAAGCGACCTTCACCACGCCAACTACTGATCTCGTGGCTACTGACTAGGGCTTCATAAGCCAGCCGGAAGTCTATTGATAATTCTTTTGGAATTGGCAGTGATAGCAGCTGATTTGCCGCGGCTACCTTGATGGCTAAGTTATCCTGCTTAAGTAACGGCGCCAAAGCTACAATACGCTGCTCGGCTGGAATGTGCTGTGCTACTCTCACCGCAGCCAGTCTTATAAGCGCAGATTCATCATTCAACCAAGGACTAAAATGTTTCAAGGTTAGGCTGCCGTCCGGGGTTATGTTACTTAAATATTCTATTGCCGTCGCCCTTACAATATTAGACTGCTGGGCATCATTGACCAGTGTGAGGTGATTAGCGAGTGGTGCATTACCGTTAATCTGCAATTGCCAAAAGGTTTGTTCGGAGGTACTGGCTGGGGCTGGTTTACCGTGCCAGTTTTCAATATTTTTCGCTGCCCACTGGTTGGTCTCGTCGCTGTGACAGCCGATACAGGCATTAGGTGTACCCAACTGATCTGACAGATGGGGCTTTGGTATTTTAAAACTGTGGTCACGGCGAGCGTCTACCACCATAAAGTTGGTTGCTGGCATGTGGCAATTAACGCATTGCGCACCTTCGCTCTGCTCAGGATGCCCGTGGTGGGTCACCGCATCGTAGGTTGATGGGCTATGGCATTGCAGACAGGTATCTTGGGGTGACAACTTAAGTTTCATTGTATGTTTGTCATGGCAGTCTAAACAATTGACGCCAGCCTCAAACATCTTACTTTGTAAGAAAGAACCGTAGACATAAACCTCTTCTTTAATTTGGCCATCAGCGTAATAAAGTGGGCTGGCCAATAATGTTGGCGAGAATTGGTCTAAGAAAGGAGTGTCTGCTTTCATTCCATCGGTTAATGGTGAGCGTAGGGAATGACAAGCAAAACAGGTTTGCATAAAACTATTGTCTCTTTCGGGTCCAAACCAATGGGAAATATCTTCATCTGGCTTTCTGATCCATGCGCCGGTAAAACCATTGTCAGTCGGTTGTGGTTTGTAGTCCGGTGATGCCATTAGTGTGCTGTGTTCGGTCATGGTGCCGTGACAGGATTGACAGCCTACGTTGATATTGTCAAAGGTGGTGTCAAAGGTATCTTGTTTGACATTGTATTGTCGTTTTAAACCATCTGAGTGACAATCAGCACACATGCCATTCCAGTTTTGCAGCGGTTGTTGCCAATGCAGTCTATCCTCAGGCATGATTTCTTCATCTGGATATATATGGTACCAGCGTTGCCCGCCTTGCTGTGCTGTTCTGCTATCCCAAGCAAAGGGCAATATGTGGTAGCGCCCTGGCTCGGTGGCAACTAAGTATTGTTGCAGTGGGTAATGGCCAAAGACATATTCAATATTATAAATATTGACTTTTTCACCGTAGGTTACTTCTGCCCAGTACTGTCCTTTGTCTCGGTAAAAGCGTGCTTTTTGACCGTAATGACTGACTTCTGTATTTTCAAAGGTAGCGAGTACTGTGTCTGGGCTAGCGATAGCCATGGCTTTTGCATGATCTGATTTTGTCCAATCGCTATGCTGTTGCTGGTGACAATTAACACAGGCTTGCGGATTGGCATCTGCATTGCTAGGCATTCCATGGGATTGGTGTGCCATTGCAAGCAATAGCGCAGCGCTGATTAACATGGTGATGTGTAGCAGGCGCATGTATTCTGTTCCTATTCCGCAGGGAAGGCAAGAATAGACAGGACTCGGCATTGTGATACGACGAGATCGGCGTCACTGATAATGACATCACCACGATGAATACAGTCATTGTTGGTCACTGAACCAAAACTAAACTGGTAGCCATGGTGTACATCACAGGTACCACCAAGTAATAATTTAAAGCGCTTGCCGCGTTGAGTTGTCATTGTAACTTCATTCTTAATACTACTGTCCCATTGGCGGCTATTACGCACACCGCAGACCCTTGAAACTGAACTTTCTGAGTGCGCTACCACAGGCGTTTTTAACGCCGTGTGCAGATTTGATTTACACCCTATTAATGTTATAACAATGGCAATTATAAATAAAAGATAGTTCATTTTATCCCCATTACTTATGTGGGTAAAGCCACCGTAGTGTAAAGAAGTGCAAGTTAAATAGCTATATATTTGATTTAAACGACTTGTTATATACAAGCAAGTATCAGGAGTGATTACATGAAAAACTCAGCCTCTATGTCTGCGGTAATTGCCACTAATAGGTTTGGTCTGGGTGCCAAACCAGGTGACATTACTGCAGCTCAGCAGCACCCAATTAATTGGCTAAAGTCACAACTTGTGCCGGTAAGCTACGCTCCTGACTTACCTACTACCGCACAGGTGATTGAAAAGATCACGGCGTATCGCAAAGCGAAGAAACGCGCCAAGATGCTCCCTATATTAGCCAGTACTGTAGATAAGGATTTTCATAAAAAATTATTTATGGACTTTCTCTCAGATCACTATCGCCGCGTCATTGACACTGATATCGGTTTGAGCTGGCGACTATTGATGTTTTGGACAAATCATTTTTCTGTCTCTGCCCGCTCTCCCAATATGATTGCGTTGGCGCCACTACTAGCGCGGGAAGCTATTTCCCCTAACCATCTCGGACAATTTGAAGACTTATTACTTGCCGTGATCCAACATCCAGCCATGTTGATTTATCTTAACAACGACCAGTCCATTGGCCCTAACAGCAAGATGGCAAAAAAATCGCGCGGACTCAACGAGAACTTAGCGCGAGAGTTAATGGAACTGCATACCGTTGGTATTGCTGGTGGTTATACGCAAACTGATGTCACTGAGCTTGCGCGAGGGCTAACGGGGTGGACGGCCAACTACCATAAGCCAGTGAAAAAAGGTGCGTTTGTATTTCGTAGGATGGCTCATGAACCGGGTGCTCGTAAACTATTAGGCAAAACCTACGCGGCGGCTGGTGAACAGCAAGGCAGGGCTATGTTACTGTCACTTGCACGTCACCCGTCTACTGCACGCTTTATATGTGGTAAGTTAGTTCGCCATTTTGTCAGTGATAAAGCGCCCACAACTATTGTTGATGGGTGTGTTCGTGCTTGGCAACAAAGCGGTGGTAATATCAAGGCGGTTATGTTGGCTTTGATTGAACATCCTGATTCCTGGCATCACAGTCATCAAAAATTTAAAACTCCGGATGAATTTGTAATTTCCAGCTTGCGGGGCTTAGCACTGCAAAAGTTTCGTCCTCGTATTATTCGTCAAGGTTTAGCTAATATGGGACAAATGCCCTACAAAGCCGACTCACCAGAGGGCTATCCTGATAAGCAAATTGATTGGGATGGCGCCGCTGGTTTAATGACCCGAATTGAATGGGCCAGTCAGACCACCCAATACTTAAGACGCTCACCGTCAGTAATAGCACCTATGATGCTCGGTGCACGTTTAACAACCCGCACAAAAATGGCCATAAAAGGTGCAGAAAGTGCCCAGCAGGGTAACGCAATGGTACTGCTTAGCCCAGAATTTCAGTGGAGATAAGTATGCAAAGACGAGACGTATTAAAGTTATTTGGTGCTGGCATGTTGGCAACTCAGGCAAGTGCCTTTGCTAAACCTGCAAAGGGGGTTAGTAAAACCAGTAAAAAAGTGGTTTGGGTGGTATTACGTGGTGCGTTAGATAGCTTACATTGGCTTCCTCCAGTCCATCAAACTGAGCAACTTATGAGCTTGCGGCCTAATTTGTATCGCAGTATTAGGGGCGACTTACTACCCTTAGACGGTCGCTTTGCTTTGCATCCTAGCTTAGTCAACGTGCATAAATGGTATCAGCAAAAGCAAGCCATACCGGTGGTTGCGACCTCAAGTGGTTACCCAAAACGATCACACTTTGAGGCTCAGGACTTTCTTGAACGGGGCGGAGACGCCGACACCATGGATTCAGGCTGGTTAGCACGTTTGGCTCAGCAACTAGATACTCAGTCTATTGCCATTGCACGCTCTACGCCCATCAGCTTGAGAGGTCGCGAAGATAATCTAACTTGGTATCCGTCTAATTTACCTGATTCTGAAGAGGGTTTGTTTGGGCGTTTAATGGACATGTATCAGGATAGTCCGTTATTGGCAGAGCGATTGGCCCAAGGAATGTCCCTTAATCAAATGGCTGACAGTATGTCATCGAAACAGAAGGGGAATTTTGATCAGTTGGCCGAGTCATGCGGAAATCTCATGGCTGGAAACCCTGAACTACAAGTGGCAATGTTAGAAATGGGTGGCTGGGATACACATAACGCGCAACACCAGAGATTGAATAAACGCTTGGCTGAGCTTGATACTGGCTTAGGCAATTTACAAAAGCAATTAGGCCGTGTTTGGAATGATACCTTGGTTATAGTGGCCACTGAATTCGGCCGTACAGTGGCTGAAAACGGAACCTCAGGCACTGATCATGGCACAGCAAGTGCTATGTTATTGACAGGGGGGGCGGTCAACGGCGGTTCGGTAATGGGCCAGTGGCCCGGACTAAAACCTGAACAGTTATATAAAAGCCGCGATCTCAAAGCGACAAGTAATATTTATAGTTGGATAAATACTGCACTGTCACAACATTTTTCCTTAAGTAATGAGCAACTAAGTATTATTAACCCAACAGCAGATATTAATTCAACGCCTTTGATTAATGGCCAAAGAGGTGAATTAACTAGCAAGAGCAGGGCATGATAATATTCAGTGTGTTTTGTTATTAATTTGTTATAACCAATGTAAATGTTTTGCTAGGCAATTGCGAAAAATAAGGTTAAAGTGTCCATTCGATATAATATACACTTTTAATCAATGTGTTTTTTGGTGAGAAATTATGAACAAGACGCAAAGCAAAGGATTTACTTTCGGTAAATTATGTTTGAGTGCCTTACTTCTAACAGGACTTGTTGGATGTACGGAACAAACAGAATCAACAAAGGTTGTTGCAGCACAGCCAGCTAAAAAAATGAATGTACTTTACATCATGTCTGATGACCACACGTCTCAAGCCATTGGTGCTTATGGTGGTCATTTGGCGGCAATGAACCCAACGCCTGTTATTGATACTTTGGCAAATGAAGGCACAAGATTTGATAACGTATTTGTTACCAACTCAATTTGTACGCCAAGCCGTGCGTCTATCATCACTGGTCAGTACAGCCAAACTAATGGTGTACTTGACCTAAACGGTAAAATTGGTCACGACAAGCAACACTTACCTCGTCTTATGAAGGAAGCAGGCTACCAGACAGCAATGATTGGTAAATGGCACTTGAAGAAAGAGCCAAAAGCATTTGATTACTACAAAGTCTTACCTAACCAAGGTAAATACTTTAACCCAGTATTCCGTGACATTGATGCGGAAGGCAAATGGCCAAAGAATTTGACGCAAATTGAAGGTCATTCATCTGACGTTATTACTGACTTATCTCTTGACTGGTTGAAGAACCGTCGTAAAGAAGGTCAGCCTTTCTTCCTTATGCATCACTTCAAAGCACCTCACGATATGTTTGAAAATGCACCTCGTTACGACAGTTTATACGCTGATGTTAAAATTCCAGAGCCTGCCAGCTTATGGGATAGAAAAGCATGGGGTTCTGAATCGACTCGTGGTGAAAACGACAGTCTAGTACGTGTGATTGGTACGTCAGTATCTAAGCGTAACCCACGTCGTAACATGGGTATTCACATGGACGTTGATCAAAACTTATCTGATGAAGCATACACTGCTGAGTCATATCAACGTTACCTGAAGCGTTACCTGCGCACGGTTAAAGGTGTTGATGACAATATGGGCCGTCTTATTGCTTACTTGAAAGAAATTGGTGAGTATGACAATACCTTGATTATCTATACGTCTGACCAAGGCATGATGTTAGGTGAGCATGACCTAATTGATAAGCGTTGGATGTTTGACGAATCTATTCGTATGCCGTTTGTTGTTCGCCATCCGCACAAAGCAGATGCGCCGAAGAGTCACACCGCGATTATCAACAACACTGACTTTGCACCATTCATCCTTGATACAGTGGGTGTTGAAACACCTGACTTCATGCAGGGACAAAGCTTTGCCGCGGCATTGGACAACAAGCCACTAGAGAACTGGCGTACAGCGAGTTACTACCGTTACTGGATGCATCGTGCGCACCATGATGTACCTAGCCATTTTGGCGTACGTAGTGAAGATTTCAAATTGATTTTCTTCTTGGGCGCCCATTTTGACAACACGGCAGTACAAACAGATGTGAAATATGAAGGACACAATTGGAGTCGTAAAGACGGTATGGTACCGATGAAAGTCAACACACCTGCTGGTTGGGAATTGTATGACATGAAAAACGATCCAAAAGAAATGACTAACGTGTACGGCGATCCTAAGTACACAGACGTTGTTGCAACCCTCAAGGCAGAAATTAAGCGTCAGCGCGAACTGTATAACGAAACAGATAAGAACTTCCCGCATCTACAAAAAATCATTGATGCACATTGGAATGACTAGTCCATAAACGTGTTAAAAAGGCTTGCAAATGCAAGCCTTTTTTTATGGCTATTGCAATCAGTACAAGCCATCTATGGCGGTATCTAAAAGCCTGTAGAGGTGTGTAAATTTGTGTAAATTAGATGTTATAAAAAACTGGCTTTAGATATAAATACAGCCAGCTCATTTACCTCTGATTATTGAAAGCGAGAGAAAACTATGGCACTACAAAAAGGAACATGGCGCTTAGCTGCGGTTGCTGCGTCTATATTGGCAGTAAGCACTGCTGCAAAGGCTGATAAATTTGAACCCACATGGCCGTCGCTAGCGGGCAAAGAATTACCTGAATGGGTAATCGACGCTAAATTTGGTGTTTACACTCATTGGGGTGTTTATTCTATTCCTGCCCACGGTGGACCAGACTATTTACCTAACTTGTATTCTATCGATAAAGATCTTAAGGGTGTTTATTCTTACCATACTGAAAAATATGGCAAGCTTGAAGATTTTGGCTATACCGACTTTATTAAGCAGTTTACTGCGCCTAAATTCAACGCTAAAGAATGGGTTGGTCTTATGCATGAAGCTGGTGCTAAGTTTGGTGGTATTGCCTTAGTACACCATGATGGCTTTTTATTGTGGGATTCTAAGGTGAGTCGTTGGAATTCTAAAAACATGGGACCCAAAAGAGATGTCTACGGCGAGATTGCGCAAGCAGTGCGTGAATATCCAGACATGAAATTGGCAGCTACTTTCCACCATGGTCGCACGTATGATTGGGCTTTTGGTGCCTTGCCTGACGCCAAAAAACTGCCAAAAGAAGCAAAAGATTGGGAAATATTTAATCCAGAGTTAGGTGATTTCTTTTGGCATGAGGGACGTGATCCGGTCACTCAATTCGCTGATGATTGGAAGTCAAAAATTACCGAAGTTGTTGACACCTACAAACCTGATTTTATTTGGTTTGACGGCTTGTCTAACTCTATGAAAGGTAATCATCCACCGAAGCAATATGTGCAAGATGTTATTGCGCACTTCTATAACGAATCAGATAAGCGCGGTCAGGACGTGATTGTCGCCAACAAATTCTCTGCGCAATTCAATTTCCCTGCAGATGTTGGGTTGCTGAGTTATGAAAATGGTCGTGATATGCCAGAGTATCAACCGGGCTACTGGTTGTCTGATCGTGCGATTGGTTATCCTTGGAGTTATATCAACGACAAGACATACCGCGATGGGCCTGATTACCAGGTAGATAGTATCATTGATGTGGTAAGCCGTGGTGGGATCATGTTCCTGTCACTTACGCCAATGGGCGACGGTTCTATACCGGCCAAAGAAGTAGAAATAATGCAGGGTATTGGTAAATGGATGAAGCTCAACGGCGAAGCCATTTATGGCACCCGTCGTTTCTCAGTGTTTGGTGAAGGTCCAACCAAGGTTACACGCCAAGTTAAAGTCAAAAACCGTACCAAAATGAAGTGGAATTTACGTAATCTGACTGAGAATGATATTCGTTTTACGCAAAAAGATAATACTTTATACGCCTCATTTATGGCTTGGCCTAAAGACAATGTTGGGCACATCAATACGCTGAATAGCGACTTCCGTTTTTCAACGGGTGGCGAGATTGACAGTGTTGAACTATTAAGTTCAGGCGAACAACTCAAATGGTCTAGAGATAAAGATGGCTTACACGTCATATTCCCTGACAAGAAACATGGATTGTATGCCTATGTGTTAAAGATTAAGGTCAAAGGTGATTTGGTGGTTACAGAGCCAGACGCTGCGCAAATTGAGCTACTAGCACAGAATCAGTAGCCCATCATGTTTGATGCAACGGTCAACATTAACCATGTTGGCCGTTTTTTTATTCTGCTATCATTTCGACCATATTCTATCTAATAAACTAACAACAATCTTGTATCTATCCCTGTTAACTTTTACTCGACGATACCTTGCAAAATGTTCATTTCAAATTTATGTGCAGTATCTTCCAACCATTAGCTGCAATAACATTTACCTAAGTTCACTCCGCTTTACAAAATAAACGTAATAAGTTCCATGCAAATGTAAAAAAACACAAAATTAATATTTACATTATCTTTACGTTATCGTATTTTATCTATGTATTTTATTAATTTAAGACATTCAAACTTTTACTATCAATATTGAATTGAACAACAGGCTAATAATGCCTACGAATTGGGGAAGCACAATGTTCCAAAAGAACAAATTACACATGGCGTGTCAATTAGCATTCGTTGC
>JBELHI010000050.1:0-16329 GCA_042091475.1 Alteromonadaceae bacterium | reverse complement strand
CATCAACCTAAAGTGACACTTAAACAGCACGGTATGCGACGTACCACGGATGCTGTTTTAGAACTTAAAATATTTAAATCTGCGGTCCGTAGCACCCGCTCGGATATTGTCAAAATGTCTGAACGTATGCGGGCCGTTGTGCCCAAGGATGCTCAGGCAATATTTTCTTGGTACGAACAATTACTCGACGCCAGCAGTCTAGGTGACGAGGTTGAAGCTCAAATATCTAAGGGGTGGTCGGCTGGTTCTGCGTTAAAACGGGTTGTTGAGCAGTACCGTATACAATTTGAGCTAATGCAAGACGAATATATGCGGGAACGGATTGTTGATATTCAAGATCTCGGCAACCGGGTATTGTCACACATTGTCAGAGATAATCCTCAACCCCGTAGCCAAGTTGAGCACGGTATTCTGGTTGCTGAGGAAGTGACTGCGTCTATGCTCGCGGAGTTTTCCAGCGGTAGTTTAGTGGGCGTTGTATCACAAAAAGGCTCGCGAAACTCTCATGCAGCAATACTCGCAAGAGCAATGGATATTCCTGCGGTATTAGGTCTGGGGGACATACCATTATCCATGTTAGACGGTAAAGTCTTGGTGGTTGATGGTTATACGGGTGAGGTGTTGATTGCCCCAGAAGGCGCCATCCTGGCGCAGTATTCACAACTGGCTGAGCAAGAGAGTCAACTGCACAAGACCATGTTGGCTGAATCACAGGCGCCAATGATTACCTTGGATGGTGTGGCGTTACAGTTATTCTTAAATGCTGGTTTGTCTGTGACCCAAGAGCGTCGGGAGGATATCCCTTGTGATGGCATTGGTTTGTTTAGAACTGAAATTCCTTTTATGCTCAGAGAACGCTTTCCTTCTGAGCGAGAACAGACTCAATTATATGAGCAAGTACTGAAAAGTTTCTCGCCGCTTCCGGTGACCATGAGAACCCTCGATGTTGGTGGTGATAAACCATTACCCTATTTCCCAATTCAAGAAGAAAACCCTTTCTTGGGGTGGCGTGGTATTCGGGTTACTCTGGATCATCCAGAAATTTTCCTAGTACAAATCCGTTCAATGTTAAAAGCGAATATTGAACATCAAAACTTACGCATTATGTTGCCCATGATTACCGCGGTTAATGAAGTAACCGAGGCAAAACGGCTTATTCAACAGGCACTAACTGAAGTGCAGGATGAATTAAGTATTACGCTGGCTAAGCCAAAAATAGGCATTATGCTTGAAGTTCCCGCAGTGTTGTATCAGTTAAAAGAGTTGGCCAGCGAAGTTGATTTCTTTTCTGTGGGTAGTAATGACCTAACGCAATATATGTTGGCGGTTGATCGCAACAATTCTCGGGTTGCAGGTATTTGCGATTACTACCATCCCTCGGTGTTGCGCGCCTTATTTATCATTGCTTCTGAATGCGGTGGTTTGTCCATGCCGGTATCTGTTTGCGGGGAGCTGGCGAGTGAGCCTGCCGGTGCTTTGTTATTAATGGCGATGGGCTATCGAGAGCTCAGCATGAGTGGTAAAAACTTGGCAAAAATAAAATGGTTATTACGCCGTGTTACCATGGCTGATAGCGAAACGCTGCTGCAACACGTATTACTTTGTAGAGATCCCAATGAGGTTCACACAGCCACGTCACGTTTCTTGGAAGATAAAGGATTTGGTGCCTTATTAAGAGCGGGTAATGAATAGTATTAATATCACGTTTGTGGTTTACCCAAGGTGTTTCTTCTGTGATTGATCCCCTTATTATTTTCGGTTGTTGTTTAATTCTTGGTGCTGTTATCGGCATTTTTGCTGGCTTACTCGGTATTGGTGGTGGCCTGTTAATGGTGCCCGCGTGCCTGTATTTGTTTGATGCAATGCTCAACTTGCCGTCATCTCAACTCATGCCCATGGCCATCGCCACCTCTTTGGCGAGTATCATTATGACAAGTGCCGCCTCTGCCAGAGCACATTACCGCAAAGGCAATCTGGGTTCTGACCACTTAACACCGTTAACCCTAGGTGTCATTGTTGGTGCTGTGATTGGTGCTTGCACGGTCACCCTGGTCGCGGGCGAAAAGTTACAGATAATCTTTGGTGTATTAACGTGTTTTGTGGCCTTACAAATGGCTTATTACCGAGATAAAATTTATCAGAACGTGGTTACAACACCACGGCTTATGGCTATTGGTACCGTAGTGGGTAGTTTGGCTTCTCTACTTGGGGTAGGTGGCGGCGCTTTTATGGTACCAGCACTGACGTGGCTAAATATAAACATAAAACAAGCCATTGCCCGAGCGTCCTTTTGTGGTAGTGTTATTGCCATTGTCGCCACATTTGTTTTTATGACTAACGGTGATGAATTATCTGTACAACCTCAATTTTCAATTGGCTATGTTTATCTCCCTGCCACTTTGGGTGTGATACTCACCTCATGGATTACAGCGCGTATTGGCGCAGCCTGGGTGGTGCGTTTACCCATAAGCACATTGAAACGTGTGTTTGCGATTTTTCTACTGTGCGTCGGTATCAATATGCTGTCGCCACTGTTTAATTAATTTATTTAGAGCTTACGGAGAGAATCATGCAGCAATACCTTCAATTGATGCAACATGTACTGGATACTGGTGTAAAAAAAGAAGACAGAACAGGTACTGGCACACTCAGTGTGTTTGGCTACCAGATGCGATTTGATTTAACTCAGGGTTTTCCTTTGGTTACCACCAAGAAATGCCATCTACGCTCTATCATCCATGAATTATTATGGTTTCTCAAAGGCGAGACTAATATTGCTTATTTACAGCAAAATGGGGTGAAAATATGGGATGGGTGGGCCACAGATGAAGGCGAACTGGGACCCGTTTATGGCCATCAGTGGCGCAGTTGGCAGGGGTTAGATGGAGAGGTAGTTGACCAAATAGCGACCTTGATTCAACAAATTAAGGAAACCCCGGATTCCCGCCGTTTGCTGGTCAGCGCATGGAACCCTTCGGTATTACCAGATACGTCAATTTCTCCCAAGCAAAATGCCGAAGCAGGCCGCCAAGCCTTGCCACCGTGTCATACACTGTTTCAGTTTTATGTGTTAAACGGCAAATTGTCATGTCAGTTATATCAACGTAGCGGTGATATATTCTTAGGTGTACCCTTCAATATCGCTAGTTATGCTTTGTTAACACTAATGGTGGCTCAGGTGTGTGATTTAGAGCCGGGTGATTTTGTCCACACGTTTGGTGATGCCCACTTATATTTGAATCATCTTGAACAAGCTAAAGAGCAATTATCTCGGGACCCACACCCATTGCCAACGATGGCAATAAATCCAGACGTTAAGGATATTTTTTCATTTTCCATAGATGACTTTGAACTACAAAATTATCAAGCACACCCACATATCAAGGCCGCTGTTTCAATATAATGTATGTAAAATTATAGTGCGTTATTTTTATACATAATATTGTGGGTTGTTTTTGTCTGTGTGTTTTAAATTGTTTACTTTCAATCTATTGTAATCACGGATACACTGTAGTTTGTAGTAACTCAGGGTTTTAATGTTTATGGCGTTGTCAGTTCTAATTTGCGACGATTCAAAATTCGCTCGGCGTCAGATGGCTCGTTGCCTTCCCAGTGATTGGGATGTGTCTGTATCATTTGCTGAAAATGGTGAAGATGCGTTAGCGCAAATAGAGCAGGGACTCGGTGATCTGGTCTTTTTGGATTTAACCATGCCTGTGATGGATGGTTATGAAACCCTGCGTCAGATTCGTCAGCGTGATTTACAGACTATGGTGATTGTTGTTTCCGGCGATGTGCAACAAAAGGCCAAGCAAGATGTTATGGCCCTTGGCGCTATGGATTTCTTGGAAAAGCCTATCCATGGCAATACGCTTAAACAGACGCTGGTTGACTTTGGTTTGTATACCGCAAGTGGTGATGAACTAGATAGTGAGCAAGCAACCGACAACATAACATTGGAGCCGGTTTCTGAATCAGAGCGGCTGGATGTTTATCAAGAAATGGTTAACATTGCTATGGGGGTTGCAGGTAAGAACCTTTCGTCCGTGTTAGATGAGTTTATTAGCCTCCCAGTGCCTATTGTTAACTATATTGCAGCCAGCGAAATTGCCATGGCAATACACAGCGTACAGCAAGATACATCGGTATCTGGCATATCCCAGGGCTTTGTCTGTAAAGGCATTAATGGCGAAGCTATATTGATTTTCAATGACGCTGATTTTTCAAAGATAATTGCTCTTCTGAATTACCCCCAAGACGCAGAACATCAGGTGCAAGAGCTAGAAGCCTTGATGGACATTGGTAATATATTGATTGGTGCTTGTGTTGGCGCCTTGGGTGAGCAACTGCATTTGCAGTTCAGTTTGACTCATCCGGTAATATTAGGGCAACACACCAACATTGATAGTCTGTTGAATACTAACGTGAGCAGAATGAAGAAGGTCTTGGCGATAGAAATAGCATACAGCATCAAAGCGTTAGATATCAAATTTGAATTATTATTGTTGTTTCCTGAAAGTAGTATGACATCTGTTATGCACCTGTTCCTCGAAGGTAAGGTAGATCCCTAATGGCAATGAATCTCGATATTAAAGAAATGGAAGAGTTGCATTGGAAGCACCACTTACTTGGTAGTATTGAAGTGGGCATTATTGTACTTAACCGGCAATTTGAAATCGTGATTTGGAATGAGTTTATGGAAAACCATTCCGGCGTATCGCCGTCTAGTGTCAAGGGTAAAGTATTGTTTGATAGTTTCCCTGAAATCAATCAGCACTGGTTTAAACGCAAAGCCGATGCCGTATTCAACTTAAATACACCGTCTTACATTATTTATGAGCAGAGACCTTATCTGTTGCGTTTCCCGTCACCTAGACCCGTGACTGGCTCAGATGAGTTTATGTATCAAAATGTCACAATATTCCCGTTATCTTCTTTGAAGAAAACCGTAGATAATATTTGCGTTATTATTTATGACGTGAGTAACGAGGTGGCGAGTAAACAACAATTAGCCTTAGCGAATCAGCAATTACAGTATCTTAGCCAGCACGACGGTATGACTCAGCTTTACAACAGGCAGTATTGGGAAAGTAGATTCAAGCAAGAGTATTCTCGTTCGCAACGAACAGTGAAAGGGGGAACCCTATTGATGCTGGATATTGATCATTTCAAACGTATCAATGATACCTACGGACATTCTGCAGGAGACGATGTCATACGTGCTTTAGCAGCGATATTAAAACGCTCAATTCGCAGTACTGATATTGCCGGCAGATACGGTGGTGAAGAGTTTTGTGTGTTACTAAATGATACCCAAATTGACGGCGCTATGTATGTTGCCGAAAAAATCCGCAAGCGCTTTTCTGAGCAGCAGGTTAGTCACGAGGATCAAATCATAAGGTCGACTATTAGCATCGGTATCGCCAGTTACAAAAATGATTTAGGCACGTATGTGGAATGGCTTAATTTGGCCGATTCTGCATTGTATGAAGCTAAAAATGCGGGCAGAAATTGCATTAAAATAGCTTAATCTTGGGTACTTTTCTCAATCTGGCTAATGTGCTCCCGAATACTGTATAGACACAGTAGGCTAGGGATCACCATCAAGGCTGTAATCACAAAAAACAAGCTCCAATTGCCGTCCATACCATCTATCATCACACCACTACCCGAAGCTAAAACAGTACGTCCCAATACACCAAGAGATGCCATCAGTGCGTATTGTGACGCTGAGAAATGGCGATTACAGAACATTGAGATAAGTGCTACCATGGCAACGGAAGACCATGCTGCAGTGAAACCGTCAATAAATACGGTTAATACAAATAACGGTATATTGGGGCCCACATGGGCTAATAATGCAAACATTAAATTACTAGCAGCCATTGCAATGCCGGCAATAAACATACCTTTGACAATTCCATAACGAATATTCAGTACGCCGCCTATCACTGAAAATACAATGGTTATCCACCAATTGAGTAATTTCGAGTAGGTGCCAATTTCTGTATTAGAAAAGCCTAATTCTTTGTAAAAGACGATAGACATGCGTCCCAAAAATGCTTCTCCCATTTTAAACAGGAAAATGAAGCTGAGTAAGGTGATGGCAAGCTTTAAGCCATTGCGCGAAAAGAATTCTCTAAAGGGATCTACCAGCATTGTTATTAGCCATTGAACGCTTGCCAAGAGAGGATTACTCGACTTAGTACTGGGATGTATGCCAAGTCTACCCTGGGGCTGTTGACGGTCTGTTTCAGTCGCCAATAACACGGGTATCACAAGTAATATCATCAAGCCGGCGAGTACGCTATACACTTGCTGCCAATGCCACCCCGGTAGGTCTGCCAGAAGGAAGGGTAATACGCCTAATCCGCCGTAGCCAGTCCACCACCCCGCCGTAGCCATTGATGCGCCTGCAGTCACTTTTTCTTTCTCATGGTCTGCAATGACATCAATACGGTAGGCATCAATAGCAATGTCTTGAGTCGCTGATAGCAACGCTAATATAAAACCGACCAGTGCGATGGTAAATGCAGAATGATGTACATCTAATAGACTGAAAACAAAGCAACATGCAGCAATGGCCAGCTGCATTAATACAATCCAACCACGCCTATGGCTGAGGAAAGGTAATTTTATTCGGTCGATTAATGGCGACCACAAAAAGTTAATAGAATAAGCGAGGAAAATAGAACCAAAAAAGCCAATCGCTGAGCGGCTTAGTCCTTCATCTTTAAGCCAAGCACTCAATGTAGAGCCTATCATCACCCACGGGAAACCACTGGAGATACCAAACAAAAATATACTTGCTAATCGCTTATCTCTGAAATGGAACATATGCTGTTTGAAGGTGGCTAACACGGTATTACCTAGGAAAAATGAACGCTTTCTATTGGATCATGAATTGAAAGTAAAAGCAATGGTGTGATAATGACTTAGGGGCGTATTCCAACAAAATCTAACGGTTCGTGAATTTTATCTTCTAGGCAAGCGATACAGGTGGATATCTCAGAGCGAAGAAACTCATCGTTGAGCAGTTTGTTTTCGCCCCAAAAGTGTAGTTGATGAAGTAGGTGCCAAAACGCCCGTTCACGGAGGCTGTAGGGCTCATGTTTAGTGGAGTGTGAGGCATAGTGTACCCACTCTTCGATAACATCCCAGCAAAACAGTGACAACTCCTGATGGGGGATATCATTATCGAAAAATCCCCTTGTAAAAAATAACAAGGCTTTATATTTTGTGTTTACAAAATTTTTTGCTGTCACACAAATCTCCGTAAAAATACTACAAACGACCATTCTTGCCTGAGTATAGCTCAATATCAACGGCTTTCTGGGTAAATAGGTTAGTGAACACTTATGTTGATGATTCATCTTTGAATTTAATTAGCCAAAAGTCTAGTGTTACCAGTCCATGTGACGAGTCCAATTTTGAATTTGGTATGCGACATCTTGATTAAATAACATGTTGTAACGCGAGGCATTGATATAGCGATGCCGAGCATGTAACTTTCGCGCTTTTACTAATGCTGTTTTGCGTGCTTCATACGTGGTGTTGGCCCAGTGACTTTGATCTTGAAAATCTAACATTAATAACGGTGGTCGAGTTGCGGCTAACTGGCCTGCAATGGTTTTATTTAAATCAGTTTGTTGCCAATAAGGGGCGAGTAAAACCAACGCATCAGGTGATGTGATGGTGTCGCTACCATAAATTTTGCTAAGCCAAGCGGCAGTGGAACCTTCAGCTACCACTACCCAGAATCCGGGATACTCTTCGGTAATGGGTACCAAAGCTTGAAGTAATGCTGTGAGGTACTGTTGATGTTGCGCAAAGGCCTCATTGGTAATGGTGTTATCAATTGTAGGCACGCGTGCTGTTGGACCATCTGTGGTAGCGCCGTTGTTTTCTTCGGTTTTTTCTTGTGCTTTTGTTTGCAAGGGAATTTTTGGCACTGATGCTCTGATACTGGCCCAGCCCAAGGTATTTAGTTCCGACGCAACGCCTGCGACGGACTGCTGGTTTGCCCCTTCTCGGCTAGCATCCACCAAAAACACCATCACCCCTTTGGTAACACTAGTACGGCTATTATGCCTAATAACTGTTGTGGTTTTGTCACCAACGGTAATGTCTAAGAGCTCCTCGGGCATGTAATGGGCGCTCAAGGCTGCCTTGTCTGCACCCGCCATCAGTGAACCTGATAGTAACGCAAAAATAACCATTAGGGGTGGTTTGAACCAGTGATACATAGAGTCTCCTTGAACAATGTTTGTTGCGTTTTTGTTGGCAAAGAGAGATGCATAAAAACTGATTTAAAGTGGATTAATGAGTAATCCTAGAGAACATCCAAAGCCAACCAGCCAAAACAATGACCGCAGTTTATCTAAATCATACCAGTACATGAATAGATAACCAATTCTGGCGAGAATAAATGTGATTGCCATGGCAATGACAGCATCACTATAATTGTTTAGTATAATGTTGAGTAATGCGCCTGGGGTATATAAACACAAGGCTTCGAAACTGTTTTCATGGGCCGCTTTGGCTCTCATGCCAAAGCCGGTTAATTTCTGTTGTTGTAGTCGCGGCATACGGTTGTTGTAGCCACCTGCCTTAGCCATTGCAACGCCTAATGGAATCTTGCTCAACATTGGCAGCATGACTGCTGTTGCTAAACAAATGATTATTATATCCATACAATTTCCCTGTTTTCTGTGGTAATTTCTGCTGCTGTGATGTTACGTGCTAAATTGCGGGTTATCTCTAAATAGTATCCAAAATACAACCTAGTTAAAAGTACGAGACCCTTGGGGTAAGGATCAATTGATTTGATGAAGTACACAAATTGGCAGCAATATAGGGATTCACTGGAGATAGTATTACCGTCACCGCTGCAGGCTTTAAAACTTGCTGAGAGCCAGTGGCATAATCCTAATAACTGCGGTGTCTTTGTTAAACGCGATGATGCCATTCACCCTATTATATCTGGTAATAAGTGGCGAAAATTAACGGCGCAATTACGTTATGTGTTAGACAATAATATTAGCCATGTGATCAGTTTTGGCGGCATGTACTCCAATCATTTACACAGTCTCAGCTATTGTTTAAACCAGATGGGCGTTACCTTTACTGCAATTGTACGCGGTCATCAGGAAGCGCCGTCAACTCCTATGCTTGAAGACATTCGCAACTGGCACACAAAGGTTATATTTGTTGACAGAGTTACCTATCAACAACGCACTGCTGAAGACTATTTAGCACAACTCACAACCAGTTACCCTGATGCATATATTATTCCCGAAGGGGGTAGCCACTCCCTGGCTCTTAATGGCGTTGCGGAGATCGTGAAAGAGTTACAAGCACTATCGCCTGATTATATTCTTTGTCCTGTTGCCAGTGGCGGCACCTTGGCCGGGTTGGTAAATACCAATACCAAGGCCAGTTGTATTGGTATTGGCGTGTTAAAAGGCAAAGGCTATTTGGAGTCAGAGGTATCTGCATTACTGCATACTGGTGATATTCAGCGTGAGCCAGCATCGTGTTGGCGTATTCTGCATGATTACCACCATGGTGGCTATGCTAAGCGCAACCTTGAACTCATTGAGTTTTGTCAGCAATTTGAGTTAATACAGGGAATTACTGTTGAGCCTACTTACAGCGGTAAATTAATGTATGCCGTTAGAGATCTATTGGCAAACGGATATTTTACTCCGAATAGCACCGTTGTTGTATTACATACAGGGGGCTTACAGGGCGCTCGCTAATGTTTTATACCAATATCAATAACATCACCAACAACTACACGGTGTGTTTTAAACCATCCACGATTCATTTCCCATGCGTACTTTACGTTCGTTGATGATGATACACTTTTTTCTGACAACGGCGTTAGTGGAGCAATCATGACAATCTTCCCGTTGCTATCAAGGTAAGCAATATCAAGGGGGATAAACGTATTTTTCATCCAAAATGCGGCAATTCTGGGTTTCTCAAAGACGAATAACATACCGCAATCTGTACACAAGGATTTTCTGTACATTAAGCCTTTGGCGCGTTCTTCATAGGTTTCTGCCAGTTCAACTTGAACGGATGATTTATGGAATGAGAGATTCACCAGCTTTGGTGATGCGTAGAGCGAAGATGATAAAAACGTAAACGCTAAAATAGTCAGTAGTCGGTGAAAATGCATAAGGAGTTACTGGTGTCATGTAATATATCTATAGGCTAATCAATTCGGCAAAATAAAGCTACTGACTTTATACATCTTGTTGGCTTTTATTTCTATGAGGGCATATTTTGAACGAGATGCGATTGACGTAAGATTAGGATGTTATCCGTGTTATTTGATTACTACTACGCAGTTGTTGCGTATAATGATGAGCTAGTTATTACGAGTGAGTAGATATAAAAAAGCCAGTGTTTAACACTGGCCTTTTAGATTAATTTTGTAACGGGATTACTTACCCTTCAACATTCTTCACCGGGATAAATGTTGTGGTCATTTCCTCTTCTGGTGGTACAAAGTTTGTCAGGTCAATACCGTCTACTGCTGCTTTGTACTCTTCTAGACTTGGGAAGCGTCCCAATACTGATGACAATACAACTAACGGCGTTGAACCAAGTAATGACTCACCTTTTTTCTCTGCAGTATCTGCAACCACACGGCCTTGGAAAAGACGGGTAGAGGTTGCAATAACCGTATCACCTGGTTCAGCTTTTTCTTGGTTACCCATACAGAGGTTACAGCCAGGACGCTCTAGGTATAAAATGTTATCGTATTTAGTACGTGCCGCGCCTTTGGGATTGGCGTCATCAAAGACAAAGCCTGAGTATTTTTCTAGGATTTCCCAGTCGCCCTCTGCTTTTAGCTCGTCAACGATGTTGTAAGTTGGTGGTGCAACAACCAATGGCGCTTTGAATTCAATGCCGCCATTTTGTTTTTCAAGGTTGCGAAGCATCTGTGCAATGATTTGCATATCGCCTTTGTGCACCATACATGAACCAACAAAGGCTAAATCTACGGGTCTGTCGTTGTAGTAAGATACAGGACGAATAACGTCGTGGGTATAACGCTTGGATACGTCGTCGTTATTAACATCTGGATCGGCAATCATTGGCTCTGATATTTGATCTAGATCAACCAATACTTCAGCGTAGTAGTTGGCCGCATCATCAGGTGCTAGTGCAGGCTGGCTTCCAGACTTAACTTCTTCAATACGTTTGTCCGCTAGGTCAATTAAGCCCTGTAACGTACCCGCTGGGTTTTCCATACCTTTACTAATCATGATCTGGATACGACTTTTCGCCAGTTCAATTGATTTGATTAGGGTTTCGTCATTGGAAATACAGATAGAGGCTTTTGCCTTCATTTCTGCTGTCCAGTCAGTAAACGTAAAGGCTTGGTCTGCCATTAGGGTACCAATATGTACTTCTATGATACGGCCTTGGAATACATTTTCGCCACCAAATTGCTTAAGCATTTGGGCTTGAGTCGCATGAACCACGTCACGGAAATCCATGTGGCCTTGCATCTTGCCTTTAAAGGTCACTTTAACAGACTCAGGTATCGGCATTGCCGCTTCGCCTGTTGCCAATGCTAGTGCAACGGTACCGGAGTCAGCACCGAACGCGACGCCTTTTGACATACGTGTATGAGAGTCACCGCCAATGATAATTGCGCGGTCATCAATGGTAATATCGTTCAATACTTTGTGAATTACGTCAGTCATTGCATGATATACACCTTTGGGATCACGTGCAGTGATCAAACCAAACTTGTTCATGAACGACATTAGTTTAGGAATGTTTGCTTTTGCTTTGCTGTCCCATACTGATGCAGTGTGACAACCTGACTGGTACGCACCATCAACAATAGGAGATATGACTGAAGCGGCCATTGCTTCCAATTCCTGTGATGTCATAGGCCCCGTGGTATCTTGCGAACCAACAATATTGACCTTCACACGGACATCAGAACCGGCGTGTAGTGGCGTGTCTGAACTAACACCAACGGCATTCTTGTTAAATATTTTCTCTACCGCAGTAAGCCCTTGATTAGCAACTGATAGTTCTTTCGCAGGGGCGTAAACTTGCGGTGCGGCAACACCAAGTGCTTCCGCTGCAAATGTTTGTAGTTTCTTACCAAACACAACGGCGTATGAGCCACCGGCTTTCATAAACTCCACTTTTTGTGGGGTAAATGCAGAGGCAATATCAGCCAGTTCTTTGTCACCGTTGTACAATTTCTTAGCTTTGGTATCTATAGTTAGCACAGTACCTGTGGCTACTGAATAGGCTTCTTCTAGTACCGGATCGCCGTTTGCGTCCGTCACTTTGTTACCGTCAGCGTCAACCTTCTTAACCCAGTTCTTAAGATCAAGACCAATCCCGCCGGTCACACCAACCGTGGTTAGGAAGATAGGAGAAATACCGTTAGTACCTGCAACGACTGGGGCAATGTTAATGAATGGAACATAAGGACTGGCTTGTTTACCGGCCCACAACGCAACATTGTTCACACCGGACATACGAGAAGAACCTACGCCCATGGTACCTTTTTCTGCTATTAGCATGATCTTAGCGTTAGGATGTTGTGCTTTCATTTGCACGATTTCTTGCTGCGCCTCTGGCGTCATCATACAAAGGCCGTGTAATTCACGGTCGGCACGTGAGTGAGCCTGATTACCTGGCGATAGTAAATCTGTTGAGATATCACCTTCACCAGCAATGTAAGTGATCACTTCGATTTTTTCGTCAATTTCAGGAAGCTTAGTGAAAAATTCTGCTTCGGAGTAACTGACTAGAATGTCTTTTGCTATGGCGTTACCTGCACGGTAAGCATTGGACAGGCGAGCGGTATCGGCATCGTACAAGAATACCTGAGTTTTAAGCACTTCAGCGGCAGGTACTGCAATGGCTTGGTCGTTGCCTAATGCAAGGTCAAGTAATACTTCAATTGAAGGTCCGCCTTTCATATGAGAAAGTAATTCAAAGGCAAATTCTGGGGTTATCTCAGCAACCACTTCTTGACCCAAGATGATGGCCTTTAGAAATTCTGCTTTAACACTTGCCGCACTGGTAGTACCGGGCAACGTGTTATAGATAAAAAATTGTAAAGAGTCTTTACGGTGCTCGTTATCAGTGTCTTTAATTTGAGCAATGATTTCTGACAGTAATTCTTCACCATCAATAGGTAACGGACTCAAACCTAGTTCATTTTTACGAACCTCGATCTCTTCCAGATATTTTGAATACAAACTCATGCAAACCCCTCGGAGTGTATGTCTGATAAATAGATGCGTAATGTTACACGATTTTGCCTGTTACTTGTAACATTTAGACGAAAAAGTCGTAACATTTGATTGTTTTTTCACCTAGTCAATGCTTTCAATGGTATGAATTGTAAATACAAACAACTCGTTGGTGAATTTTTGCTCTTCCATATGATAATGGTTATTATTTACAGTTAATTAACTCACCAATAATTTTTAGTCTGCAAGTTGTTCAACACATATTCGCTATTAATATTGCGCTTTTTACGCGCTATAGATCATCCCAAATACCTGTTTGATAAAATTGCCCTAGTTGTTTTTGCTGGCTCGAAATATCACCTACATGTTGATTTAACCATGTTGGATTGTGATAGGTGTTCAAGTAGCGGTCACCGCTATCGCAAATCATTGATACCACGCTGCCTTGTTCGCCCTTTGCAGCCATTTCTGCCATTAATTTACACGCGCAATAAAAGTTAGTGCCGGTGGAGCCGCCTACTTTGCGTTGTAATATCTCTGACAATAAGTTCATTGCCGCAAATGATTGTTTGTCAGGTATCCGTTCCATGTGATCAACCACCTGGCGAATAAACGAAGGTTCAACGCGGGGTCTCCCAATGCCTTCAATACGTGAGCTATTGTTACCCGTGATTGTGGTGTCATTGCTTTGGTAGTAATCATAAAATACTGAATTTTCTGGGTCTGGTACGCAGAGTCTGGTATGTTTTTGCGTGTAGCGAATATAACGTCCAATGGTTGCTGACGTACCGCCTGTACCAGCACTCACCACTATCCATGTTGGTATTGGGTGTGGCTCTTTATTCATTTGTTGAAAAATAGATTCTGCAATGTTGTTATTGCCGCGCCAGTCGGTTACCCGTTCAGCGTAGGTGAACTGATCCATGTAATAGCCGTTGAGGGACTCAGCCAGTTGTGCAGCTTGTGAGTAGATTTCTCTGGCTTCAACAAAATGGCATTCGCCACCGTAAAACGTGATCTTATCAATTTTTTCTTGGCTGGTTGTTTTTGGCACCACGGCGATAAAACGCAAGCCTAAAAGCCGAGCAAAATAAGCCTCTGACACTGCGGTGCTGCCAGATGATGCTTCAACGATTGTGGTGTCATGATGAATATTGCCATTACACAAACCATACAAAAAAAGTGAACGAGCAAGTCTGTGTTTTAGACTGCCAGTGGGATGAGTTGATTCGTCTTTAAGATACAGTTCAATACCTGTGAGAGCAGGCATATCAACTTTTATCATATGGGTATCAGCGGAGCGTTGAAAGTCAGCTTCAATTTTTGCAATGGCGCTGTGGGTCCATGTCATAGCATATTTCCAAGAGTAATTTATTCGCCATTATCATATGCTTTTATTGGATATAAGTGAATGTGATTGATTATGTTTTATTTATTTTCGTATAAAGCTTAATTGCTTTGGATAGGGCAGGGTAACAATACTGAGGTTGTTTTTTGCTGATTGTTTTACCGATTGCCAATAGCTTGCTTGGAATATTTCAGGGTGCATCTCAATTAACAGCTTTTTGTGCTTAGGCTGGGTGACGATGAAATGTTTAAATTGCTCTGGAAAGACGTCTGAGGGACCTACGGAAAGGCAATCCATGGCAAACGGATCGTCTTGGCTAGGCAAGTCACGAAAGTCTCTTTCCACCAGCGGACAGATCTCGTCGTAGTCGTAAAAAATCACCCGGGAATGTCTCGTGATACCAAAATTCTTCTGCAACATATCGCCCGGAAATAACTTGGCTGCTGCGATTTCTTTTATAGTGGTTCCCAAGTCATCAATAACGTCCCTTGTGTGTGAATCAGACATAGGCTTTTGAAGATATAAGTTAAGGGGAGTCATCCGACGTTCAATATACAAATGTTGAATGGTCAGTGTGTTACCGATAATGGTAAGTTGGCTAGGGCAGGTGGTTTTTAAATCATTAAGTACCTGATTGCTGACTCGATCTAATGGCAGTTGAAAGTTGACGTATTCACTCGTGTCTGCCATCCGTCCTACTTTGTCGTGTCGTTTTATTGTGTGATAACGAGTTTTAACATCTTGTTTGGTGATAGGTTTACTCTCTGGAAATTCATCTCTGATGATTTTAAATACCACGTCGTAGGAAGGTAAATGAAAAACCGCCATCACTAAACCCGGAATTCCTGGCGCTAATTCAAATAGATCTTGGCTATGATTGAGGTGAAGCGCAAAATCGCGATAAAATTCTGTCTTACCGTGTTTGTAATAGCCCAATGCACTGTATAATTCGTGACTGGGTTTGTTGGGTAAAAGACTGCGCAAAAACCACACAGTCTCCGCAGGGCAAGGGGTATCGACAAAGAAAGATGCTCGCGCGAAACCAAATAACGCGCTGATATGGCGTTTATCTAATAACACGGTATCAACATAGAGCTCGCCTTCATCGGTGGTTGCTAAAGCAATGACAAACGCTGTGGTCTGTTTGCCGTGGCAGACTCTGCCAACAATGAAGCCTTGTTGATTGCGATAAAAGACTGATCTTAATAGGTCAACGCGGTAAATATCATTAAATTGATGCTTGCCCATATGGCGTAAAAAGCATCGGACGACGCGTTTATTATCACGATAGGTATTTTCAAACGGTGCAGTCAACGGATATAGCGCAAATATATTAGCCACGGTGGATACGGGTTCCGCGTCAGGGATCAGTTGATGCATCACGCGCTGTCGGCGGTACCCAGGCAAATGGCAGCGAGTAGAGGTGACAAACATGTCATCATTATTAAGTCGAGAATGTTGGCAAACCCTGCCAATGACGGAATTATAGAAGGTTTCCGCTAATTCAAATTGCGGGTGGTGGGGGAGCAATTTTTGATATTCTTGTTTTAACGATTGCCAAAAGTTTAAACCACATTGCTGATCATCTAAGGCGTCTTGACAGATGCGCACCGCGTCCTTGAGGTTATCTTCATAAACGTCAATGCGTTGTTTAGATAGTGAATCTAATTGTTGCCAGTCTTGTTTGCTAAATGCAAACGCGGCTCGGCGTGTTAATTGAGTAAACACGACAAA
>JBELHI010000049.1:0-16382 GCA_042091475.1 Alteromonadaceae bacterium | reverse complement strand
TCCATCCCGCCCGCAGGCAACAACGCCGTGTTGTTATGAGCCGCAGGAGCGGTGAGAGACATTGCTGGCGAGGATGCCATCAATGGCGTTAACAAAACACAAGGCAGTGACAAGGAATAGCGGGATGTCGCGGGCGTCGGGTGAGTTAAGAGAGGGTGTTACGCAACACCCTTTCTTATAACGACCAAGGTTGAATCTTACGAGTATCTCAATGACATTGATGATGCAAACCAAAGCGCAAGGCAACGCAGTTGCTAAAATCAGCAATTGTCAGATTGCCGACGGCAAGCAAAAGGGAAATAGCAGACCATTGCAAAAAGACTCTGTGCTTGTGTAGACTGCCATTTATTGTAAAGATAGCGTCCTAGTTTAGAGAAAGGAATCAACACCCATGAATAATAAGTCTACATTGTTAGCACTCACCCTTGTTTATATTGCGCTATTTATATTTTGCGCCATTGAGCCGGCATCTCGCGCCGTCTGGTTTGCAGAGATAATTCCCGTGGTAGGGTTTGTGTTGATCATTTGGCGGTTGTCCATGCACTACACCTTTAGTCACACCGCCTACATACTTATGTTTGTGTGGGTCTTTTTGCATACCATTGGTGCTAAATATACGTTCTCAGAGGTACCGTTTGAATGGTTTAATCAGTTAATTGGATCTGAGCGCAATAATTTTGACCGGGTGGGTCATTTCTCCATTGGCTTTTATGCCTATGCCATTGCCGAATATTTAATTAACAATAAGAAACTCAAGCAAACATTCGCTTGTTGCTTTGCACTGTTTGCGATTATGTCTTTGGCTGCCGGTTATGAAATTATTGAATGGTGGTACGCTGAATTGGCGGGTGGAGAAGAAGGTATTGCTTTTCTTGGCTCGCAGGGAGATATTTGGGACGCGCAAAAAGACATGCTTTGTGACACCTTGGGGGCTATTTCGTCATTGACACTATTGTTAGTTCAACGGCGTTGGGTGGCATCACGCTAAACGGTTGTTAAAAAGCCAGGGCGATTGTTCAATCGCCCTACTCTACATTCATAACCACAAAATCTTACATTTCTGCACTGCTTGGGGCTAGTAACTGCGCCATGCTGGGCAGGCTTTGATAATGATCTCGGTTAGCTTTTACGCTTATATTCAGCACCATCTCATCAATTGAATCGAGTGACATAAACTGTTCACTAAACCCCGGACATTCGGGGTCAATATGCAATTTAGCCGCAGTCATAAATTGTGCGATAAGTCCCTTTACATTATCTGTGCCCACAGCAATACGCATGGTGGTGGGGTAGATGTCACTGTCTTTTTGCGCACTAGCATCTAGCTCTGAATGGGACGTCAGCGCAGGACACAAGACTAAGGTATTACTTTGACCTATAGACACTTGATGACTAAACCGTGGCTCTAACGCATCAAAGAAACGTCTAAATGCGTCTGTAGATAGACCCAGTGCCTCTAAATCTATGGTAAAGAGACCACATGGCCAACCATGTTTAAGTACTTTTTTACGCAGTGCTGCATTAGCATGTGCATCATCGCCATGGCTATGCACGGTAATGTTTGGATGGGCTGCCAAACATTGTGTTAGGGCCATGGTGTTGATGGATTTAGTCATCACACGCTGGGACAATGTTTTCATTCCGGTCAACACATCAAAGGCCTTTTCTGAATCAAGGAATGAGCCTTTTATATAGAATACATCCCAAAATAGTGTTTTGTTCCATGGTAAATCATTGACGCAATCCCCCTTAGCTTGGAACATGCGGTAGTTACGACCTATCACTACGCCGGCAGTCGTGGTGCCTGAGCCACAGATATCTTTGGTGTAGCTGTGCACCACATAATCTGGCCGTTGAGCTTCATCTTTATGTTGTAACGGTTGGTGTAAAATAGGCGTCGCTAGGGTTGAATCTAATACGACTAGCGCATTGTGTGAATGGGCTATTTGGCAAATAGCTGGAACGTCAACAATATGGCCGTGGGGATTGCATGGCGATTCTAAATACACGTGTAATTTAGCATGGGATAGCCGCTCCCAATGGCGCTGTTTCACACTGTCTATAAAGGCGGTGAAATCTGCTTCTGTTTCGCCTTCAAACCACTCTATCGCAAGATTGAATCGGTCTGGTTGGGCGTAGTAATCATGTAATAATTGATAGACACCACCGTAGACGTGGCGAGATACTATCATCACATCATTTTGCCGTACTAGATTACCCAGTAAAGCATCTATTGCCGCCATACCTGAGTTGAAATTCCATGCCATATAATCTGCGGCATAAGCACCTGCCTCTAGTTCAACCATGGCGTTCGATAATGATATTGCCGTTGGGTTTAACAGCCTTGTGTAAATATGATGAGTGGACTCCTTACCCTGGAACGCATCATCTACCCATTCAGTACAGGCGTAAACGTAAGTTGCAGTTTTAACAATCACAGGATTGGCAGAAAACAGCGCAGGTAAATTATCAAACAAGGCGCAATGGGTATTAACCCCACCCTCATCACCAGCACGGTAGAGACTTTGGTGTACTGCACGATAAGGTGTTTGTAAGTTGTCTAGGATCTTGGCGATTTGAAACGACAAAAACTTTTTCGCATTGCAGTATGCCACCTTATCTTGCATGGGTAATTCCGCTAATGTCTCTTGGGTCACTTGCCAAAGCCGTGTTAGGTCGTGCTGCGCGTGATACAAATGACTCACGGTTTCAGCCAAACATTGGCCGTAATCAGAGTCAGCTGTGATACCAAAGTGCGCCAATTGTTCCGTCACTAACCCCTCAACTGAGGTCTGTTGGGTGGTGTTGCGGCGGGGGGATAAGTGTTTAACACTGTCAATGTTCATGATGACGCTCCTAGCTTGTTAACATTTTGTTAACCATTGTGCGTAGGAACACCCGTCAGTTGCAATACAAGGTGAGTTGATTTTAATTCCCTCACCTGTACTGAATTATATACAGATATTTGTTGTTCTCAGAATCATGTTACTCTGCGGGTGACAATGACGGCAGCGTATCTAATGGCCAACGTGGCTTCGCTTTGGCAGAGAGGTCAACCTTCTCGCCGGCTTTTAGCCGCTGTAACCCCGCGTAGGCAATCATTGCACCATTATCTGTACAAAACTCTAGCCGCGGGTAATACACTTTACCGCGCTGTTTTTTCATTAATTCCGCTAATTGCTCTCGCAAATGGGTATTGGCACTGACGCCGCCGGCAATCACTAACCGTTTCAGCCCTGTTTGCTTTAATGCGCGTTTACATTTAATCATTAAGGTATCAACTACTGCATCTTCAAACGCGCGAGCAATATCCGCTTTGGTTTGTGGTGAATCATCATTGGCTCGGATGGTATTAGCAGCAAAGGTTTTGAGGCCACTGAAGCTGAAATCTAGCCCTGGGCGGTCCGTCATGGGACGCGGAAATGTAAAGCGATTAGGCGTACCCTGTTGCGCCAACTTAGCTAACAAAGGACCACCTGGGTATTCCAAACCTAACAGCTTGGCGGTTTTATCAAACGCTTCACCGGCAGCATCGTCAACGGATTCACCCAAGACGTTGTAATCACCTAAGCCATTCACTTCGACTAACATTGAATGACCGCCAGACACTAACAACGCAACAAACGGATACGGCGGTGCATCATCTTCAAGCATAGGCGCCAGTAAATGACCTTCCATGTGATGAACGCCTACCGCAGGGCAGCCCCAAGCGTACGCCAAACTGCGACCTACAGCTGCGCCCACTAATAATGCCCCAACCATACCGGGGCCTTGAGTGTAAGCTACACCATCAATATCAGAGGGTTGACAATTAGCCTCTTGTAACGCTTTCTTGATTAGCGGGGTGATTTTTCTGATGTGGTCCCTAGACGCCAATTCAGGTACCACACCGCCATAATCGGCGTGTAATTTCACTTGGCTATACAATTGATGAGACATCAAACCTAACGCATCGTCGTATACTGCAATGCCTGTTTCATCACATGATGTCTCTATTCCTAAAACCCGCATAATCACCCTCATAAAAAAGTACTGCATTATTGTACGTAAAAACTCGCACAATTTAAATCATAGTAGTATAATCGGCCCCCTGAGATCGCGGGATCACATAAAAATACGCTTTTTTAAATCTTAAGGGTTTACTTTTAGCCGTTATATGATTAAAATTCCGCACCATTTTTAACCATATGGCGTTCAAAAAATAACGGCCAGATGGGAATATATTTTTTAATCCGAGGTGAGATTTTAATGCCAATCGTTAGAGTAAAAGACAACGAACCGTTTGAAGTTGCGTTACGTCGTTTCAAGCGTTCATGTGAAAAAGCAGGTGTACTTTCTGAAGTTCGTAAGCGTGAGCACTACGAAAAACCAACCACTGCGAGAAAGCGTATGAAAGCTGCTGCTGTTAAGCGTCAAGCTAAGAAAGCTAGCCGTGATAACGCTCGTCGCGTAAGATTATTCTAATTAGACGTTTTCGTCTAATTAGTGGTATCTAACAATGAGTCTACTTGAAACGCTAAGAACAGCGCAAAAGACTGCGATGAAAGCTAGAGATAAATTATCTCTAGGGACTATTCGTATGGCTTTAGCCGAAGTTAAGCAGCGCGAGATTGATGGTCAAAAAGCACTTGAAGAGCCAGAGGTTCTTGCAGTTATTACCAAAATGGTAAAACAGCGTAAAGATGCTGCGACACAATACACTGACGCTCAGCGACAAGATCTTGCTGATATTGAATTAGCAGAGATAACAGTATTAGAGGGCTTTTTGCCTCAGGCATTGACCGAAGATGAGCTAACAGCTCTGATTGATCAAGCTATCGCTGAGACCCAGGCTGCAGGAATGCAGGACATGGGCAAGGTAATGGCATGGTTGAAACCCAAGGTTCAAGGCCGAGCAGATATGGGTAAATTGAGTGGCGCGATAAAAGCTCGATTAACCGCATAAGCATCTACTAGCATTATTGTTAGATACAAGCCGTGCCTTTTTAAGGTGCGGCTTGTTTGTTTTTGATAAGGAAATAATCGGCATTATGGCAGGTAGAATACCAAAAGACTTTATTGATGATTTAATTGCACGTAGTGACATTGTTGAAGTAATCAACTCACGTGTACCATTAAAAAAAGCCGGCAGAAATTACCAAGCTTGCTGTCCCTTTCACAATGAAAAGTCCCCCTCTTTTACTGTCAGCCAAGACAAACAATTTTTCCACTGCTTTGGCTGTGGCGCCCATGGTAATGTGATTTCGTTTTTAATGGATCACGACCGCCTAGAATTTCCTGAAGCTGTAGAAGACCTTGCCCGTTTCATGGGTTTGGAAGTACCACGAGAGCAAGGCAAGCCAAATCCCAAGTACAAAGAGCAAAAACAACAATTACAAGACGATTATCAATTGATGGATAAAGTTGCCGAATTTTTTCATCAACAATTAAAGCATCACAAACAACACAAACGACCACAGACGTATTTAAAACAGCGTGGTCTTTCTGCCCAAGTTATCTCTGATTTCGATATTGGCTATGCACCGGCTGAATGGGATGGAGTACTCAAACAATTTGGTAATGGTGTTGCAGCTCAACAACAGTTAGTGGATTTGAAAGTCGTCAACCAAAACGACAACGGCAAGCGTTATGACTTTTTCCGCGACAGAATTATGTTTCCTATTAAAGATCGCCGAGGCCGAGTGATTGGATTCGGTGGAAGAGTGTTAGATCAGGATGGTCCTAAATACTTGAACTCACCTGAAACGCGCATATTCCAAAAAGGTAATGAACTTTACGGTTTTTACCAAGCTCGACAAAAGCATCGCAATTTACAACAATTATTGATTGTTGAAGGTTATATGGACGTAGTCGCGTTGGCACAATACGGTATTGATTACGCAGTGGCGGCGTTGGGTACAGCAACAACCTCAGAACATATTCAACTATTGTTCCGCAACACTGACCGCATTATTTGTTGCTTTGATGGCGATAATGCAGGCCGTCAGGCAGCATGGCGTACCTTAGAGAATGCCTTACCTATGCTAAAAGATGGCGTTCAATTGAGCTTTTTGTTTTTGCCTGATGGTGAAGATCCGGATAGCCTTGTGCGACAAATTGGTAAAGAGGCTTTCGAACAAACCTTTGCTGATGCCAAGCCGCTGTCAAAATTTTTCTTTGAAACCTTAATCAAAGACAACTCCGTTGGAAGTACCGAAGGAAAGGCCGCGTTAAAGGCCAAAGCGCTACCAATGATAGAAAAAATTATCGGCGAGCACCAACAACAATTGCTTACCGCAGAGTTGGCGAAGTTTACCGGTGAATTTGACCAGCACAGCAATCAACAACAAATTGCCAAGGCCAATGAACAAAAGAAGGCTGCAAGAGCGGATTACCAAACACCACAAAAAAGTAAAACGTCGCCCGTAAGAATGTTGCTAAAGCTCCTACTTGATGAACCGTCTATTGCTCAAGCAAACCCAGCGGTGCAACCCACATCACTCAAAAATGTGCAACTACCCGGCCTGCAACTGCTGTGCGAATTACATGCCCATTGTCTAATCAATCCACAGCTTTCTAGTGCGCAACTACTTGAACAGTATAGAGAGCATGATGCCTATCACCACCTCGTTAAGCTCATGGTGTGGGACCATCACATGCTAGCAGAGCAAAGCCACCAGGTATATCGTGATAGTTTTAAGAAGTTGATTGAGTGGTGCCTTACCGAACGAATGGATGCACTGTTAGCTAAATCACGACTACAGAGTTTAAACGGTGCTGAAAAACAAGAATTAAATAAGCTTATGAGACAATTAAAATAATACAATCAGCTTTCATCTAGTACTAATAATCTGCTATAATTGCTCATTCGCGTGCGCTTTCAGGTTGTTTACAGCGACTGAATGTCAGTGTACCCATATTTCTTATTATCAATGCGAGAAGCGGACGTTTTATGGCATCAAGCAAGCAGTCACAGATCAAATTACTTATTGCCAAAGGTAAAGAGCAGGGTTACCTCACCTTTGCAGAAGTTAATGATCATTTACCTCAAGATATTATTGACTCAGACCAAATTGAAGACATCATCAGCATGATCAACGACATGGGCATCCAAGTATTTGAAAATGCCCCCGATGCTGACGAACTTTTGATGCAAGAAACCACTGCCGACGAAGAAGCAGCTGAAGCCGCAGCACAAGCATTAGCAACCGTTGAGAGCGAAATTGGACGCACAACTGATCCAGTACGTATGTACATGCGTGAAATGGGAACCGTTGAACTGCTTACGCGAGAAGGTGAGATTGATATTGCCAAACGCATTGAAGAAGGTATCAACCAAGTTCAGTGTTCAGTTGCCGAATACCCTGAAGCAATAACCTATGTGCTAGACCAGTACGACCAATATGAAGCCGAAGAATTACGCTTAAGCGATATCATTGTAGGCTTTGTGGATCCTAATGAGGACGTTGCGCCAACCGCGACTCATATTGGTTCAGAGCTGTCTGACGATGATCTTGAAGACGAAGATGACGATGGCAGTGATGATGAAGACGAAGAAGATGAGAACGGCAGTATTGATCCTGAATTAGCTAAAGAAAAATTTGAAGCTCTCAGAGTTCAATACGAAATCGCTCGTAAAGCCATTGAAAAACATGGCAGAAGAACGCCGAAAGCAAGAGAGCAGATTAATCTTCTAAGTGAAATATTTAAAGAGTTTCGCTTAATACCACGCCAGTTTGACAAGTTAGTTGGCAACATGCGTGCAATGATGAATAAAGTACGCGTGCAAGAACGCCTGATCATGAAGCACTGTGTGATTGACGCTAAAATGCCAAAACCTGACTTTATTAAAGCCTTTGCTGGCAATGAAACCAGCATGAAATGGCTTAATGACATTTTGGCATCAGACGCACCGTATGCACCAGTGCTGAGCACTTTTAAAGAAGACTTAGGCCGCAGCGTTACCAAAATGAATGCGGTTGAAGAAGAGACTGGCCTGTGTGTTGACGACATTAAAGATATCAACAGACGTATGTCCATTGGCGAAGCTAAAGCACGCCGCGCAAAGAAAGAAATGGTAGAAGCCAACTTGCGTTTGGTAATCTCTATCGCCAAGAAATACACCAACCGTGGTCTACAATTCTTGGATTTGATTCAAGAGGGTAATATTGGTCTGATGAAAGCGGTGGACAAATTTGAATACCGTCGTGGTTACAAGTTTTCAACGTATGCTACGTGGTGGATCAGACAGGCAATTACCCGTTCAATTGCGGATCAGGCAAGAACGATTCGTATTCCAGTACACATGATTGAAACTATTAATAAACTGAATCGTATTTCACGTCAGATGTTACAAGAGATGGGACGTGAACCTTCACCAGAAGAATTGGCAGAACGCATGCTCATGCCTGAGGATAAAATCCGTAAGGTACTAAAAATAGCTAAAGAGCCAATCTCAATGGAAACCCCCATTGGTGATGATGAAGATTCACACTTAGGCGACTTCATTGAAGATACTACCATTGAGCAGCCATTAGATTCTGCCACGGGTAATAGCCTTAAGTTTGCCACACAAGAAGTGTTAGCAGGCTTAACTGCTAGGGAAGCAAAAGTGTTGCGTATGCGTTTTGGTATTGATATGAACACTGACCACACATTGGAAGAGGTTGGTAAGCAGTTTGACGTAACCCGTGAACGTATCCGTCAGATTGAAGCAAAAGCCCTGCGCAAATTGCGCCACCCGAGTCGCTCTGAGCAATTAAAGAGTTTCTTAGACGAGTAGTCAGCCAGCACAGTGACTCGACAAAGCCACGTTATAATAGCGTGGCTTTTTTTTGCCTCTTAATTAGTCAGAAAAGCTTACCATCTGCAGCTACAGAGGAACCCACCAAACAGGTAGCTTACCAGTGGTAATAATGTATCCCCCATACCCTGTTATAGCAAACACAATGACACTTAAACGGTACAAAAAAGCTGAACTATACAGTCCTCCTTGAGGGACTTTAGTCGCCAGTAACCAGCGCATTAACAGACCAATAATGAGTAACCCAGATGCGAAAACGAAGCCCATCACCAAGAGTATAAACGCCATCAGTATCCAAGACTCACGGTCAGGTAACAAGCGCCCCTCAATGTAAAGATAGCCAGCTATGCATAACGACATAAGTAAGGTTAATAAAGTGGCTACCACAATACTGCGATACACCTTCGCTACACTTGGTTTACCATAATAATACAGCACTGATGCCCCCCTATCGTGGCCGCGGGAGTTTAGATGGGCAACGCTTTAGACATAAGCATAGTATAACCAGAAAATATTAACTTTGTGTTTGAAACGTTGTAATGCTCAGACCTATACTGAGCATCACAACTTAATAAGACTAGCGGCTATGATGCCTCTGAGCTTTGTTGGTTTTGCTGATGGAGCGTATTCTCACGCAGCTTTGGTGAGCCCGTGTTACGGGCAATCCAAGCGTACATTGTAGGCACAAGATACAAAGTTAAATAAATTGAAAAGGTCACGCCGGCGACAATAACCATGCCGATAACACTGCGGCTTTCGGCGCCAGGACCGCTGGACAAGACTAATGGCATAGCGCTAAATACGGTAGTAAAACCGGTCATTACGATAGGTCTTAAGCGACGTTGCGCGGCAGTCAATATAGCTTCTTCAAAGGGCAGGCCTTTGTCTCTTAATTGATTAGCAAATTCAACAATTAAAATACCATTTTTGGCTGCCAAGCCAATTAACATGACCAGTCCAATTTGGCTATATATGTTTAACGACATACCAGCAAAGTACAAACCCAAAAATGCTCCTAACAGGGCGACAGGCACAGTCAGCATGATAACCGTCGGATGGATCCAACTTTCAAATTGCGCCGCGAGTACCAGATAGGTAATGACTAACGCCAAAGCAAAGATGAAAAGAATTGAATTACCTGACTCTTGATACAGCTGAGACTGCCCTTTGTAGTCCACGGATACCTGTTCTGGAAGTTCGTTATCAACGACTGATTTTAAGTAAGACAATGCCTCGCCCAAGGTGTAATCGTCTGCAAGGTTGGCTGAAATGGTTATACTGCGCATACGGTTATAGCGCTCTAGTCTTGCCGATGCAGCGCCCTCGGTAAATGTCAGTACATTGTTGAGTGGTATCAATTGGCCGCTCTTTTGGGAGCGTACATAAAGATTATCAATACTGTTTGGACTGCGATAATCGTTTTCTATGCCCTCTAAAATCACGTCATATTCCAATCCTCTGTCAATGAAGGTCGATACTCTTCGCTGACCAAGCATGGTTTCCAACGTGCGCCCAATATCACCAATGGAGACCCCCAAGTCTGCCGCTCTCTGACGATCAATACTGACCAACATTTGCGGTAATGTTTGTTTGTAATCTGAGTCTACTCTCACTAAACCAGGGTTAGAACGAGCTTTTTCTACCACAATATCACGCCAGCGGCTGAGCTCTTCATAAGTATTTCCTTGCAATACAAACTGTACCGGACGCGAAGCGCCACGACCGCCGATACTGCTACGCATAATTGCAAACGCTCGAACATCTGGAATACTACTCAACTTACCGCTCACCTCACCCATCAGGGCAAAAGTATCTCTATCCTTCTCATCGTGAGGGGCTGTACCAACAATAGCGATACCGGCGCTTGAACCAAAGCCAGGTGTTCTCACTAATACCCGGTTAACTTCGCCGGTATCTAAATACGGTAATAATACGTCTTCCACTTTGGCTAAATTACGGGCATTACTTTCAAAACTAGCACCCTGCTCACTTTGCATTAAAATAAAGAAATTATTACGGTCTTCTTTAGGGACAAATTCCGTCGGTAGTGCGTTGACCAGCAAATACGATGTTACAACACTAGCTAGAATCAACAAAATCGCAGCCCAGCGTTGTGACAGTGACTTTCGTAAACTGTTTAAGTAATGATTTTCAATTTTCACGAAACCACGATTTATTATTTGTGAAAAACCCCCGGCTTGAGTTTTACGTTTGATTAATACTGAGCTCAGCATCGGAGTTAAGGTTAATGCAGTGATACTAGAGAAAGCTACTGCTGCTGCAACCGCGAGGGCAAACTCTGTAAATAACCGTCCTATATTTCCTTGTAGAAATACCAAGGGTACAAATACAGCTATCAACACCAATGTGGTTGCGATAACCGCAAATCCAACTTCCCGCGCACCCTCATAAGCAGCCAGTAATGGTGGTGAGCCTTTCTCTATCCGACGGTAAATATTTTCTAATACCACAATTGCGTCATCAACCACTAAGCCAATGGCCAATACCATTGCCAATAAGGTCAATAAATTAATTGAAAAACCCAGTGCATATAACACGGTAAAGGCAGAGATTAATGACACGGGTACAGTGACGGCAGGGATCAATGTGGCTCTGAGATCACCCAAGAAGCTATAGATAACAATCACTACCATCAACAGCGCGATGGCCAAGGTTTGATAAACTTCATTAATGGAGTCTTCAATGAATTGCGATGAATCATAACTAGGCACAATAAAAATTGAGTCTGGTAGAGTTTGCTCTATTTTACTAATCGCTTGCTTCGCGGAACGGGCAACTTCCAAGGTATTGGCCTTAGATTGTTTCACAATCCCCAAGCCGATCATATTAACGCCGTCGCCACGAAACTCTGTTTTATCATTGACCGACGTTAATTCAACCTTGGCAATGTCACCCAAGCGAACCAAATAGCCGTTATCACCTTGGGCAACCGCTAACTGAGCAAAGTCCTCAGGTGTCAGGAATGTGCGTGCTACGCGTACTTCAAAGTCCCGATCTTTTGATTCAATACGACCTGCCGGTAATTCGACATTTTCAGAGCGGATCACGCTTTCTACATCGCTCACAGTAATACTTCGTGCAGCCATGGCCTGACGGTCTAACCACACTTTCATGGCATAATTCCGGCCACCACCGATTTGCACCCTTGCAACACCTTCTGCAACTGATAGCCTGTCAACCACGAAACGCTCGGCATAATCAGTTAATTCCAGTACTGACAAACTGTCACTGCGCAGGTTGTACCAAATAATCGCCTGTTGGTCAGAATCCGCTTTTGAAACCTCCGGTGGATTAACCTGATCAGGTAATTCACCTAACGCTCTTGATACTCTTTCCCTGACATCATTAGCCGCCGAATCTATATCTCTGGACAACTCAAACTCAATACTAATTGAAGAGCGGCCATTACGGCTGCTAGACGAGACATTTTTAATCCCCTCAATACCACTGATACGATCTTCTAAGGGTTGGGTAATTTTGCTTTCAACGATACTGGCGGCGGCGCCTGGGTATGACGTACTGATGGAAACGAGTGGTGCGTCTATGTCAGGATATTCACGCAAAGACAAAAGTGATACTGCAACGATACCAAACACTAATAACAGTAAGTTGATAACCGTGGCAAATACCGGACGCTTGACCGACACATCTGATAGCAACATGATTAGCGCTCCTGCTGGTTATTTAATAAAGAAACCTTACTGCCAGGGCGTAACTTCATTGCACCTTCAACAACGACAACGTCTCCCTGTTTAACGCCATTGATTATTTCAACCCAGCCAGGGCTACGCTGACCAATCTCTACTACCGTCTTAACCGCTGTATTGTCGGCATCAATTAAATAAACAAAATGACTATCATTGATTGGCACTAGTGCTGACTCTGGAACTTGTAGAGATTGTCTACTGTTTTGTAATAATGTTATGTTGAGTAACATACCCGGCCGCAGTAATCGCTCGCTATTGTCGAGTTCTGCTCTTACCACAAATGAGCGTGTAGTAGGATCAATACGAGAATCAACACTGGCAATAATACCTGTAAATATTGTAGTAGCAGCGGCACTCGCCTCAGCGGTTACTGACAGTCCTCGAGATACCGCAGAAAAATACTTTTCAGAAACAGGAAAGTCGATATTAATCAATGATATATCATCCAGTGTTGTAATAGAATCACCCGGACGTACCAAAGCCCCAACGCTTATCTGCCTATATCCCAATACCCCATCAAACGGCGCGAATACGTTGAGATCATTCAGTTGACTTTTTACTACATCGATATCGGCTTTTAGTACCTTTACTTGCCCTTGTTGCTCATCCAATAATTGTTCCGAAGCCACATTGGTCTGAGCAAGATTGGTAATTCTTACCAGTTGACGTTGTGCTTCAGCTAATCTGATATTAAGTGCTTTCAAGCGAGCATCTTCCTCTTGAGACACTAACTTCAGCAGTAGTTTTCCTGCTTTGACTTGTTCGCCATCGTCAAAATAAATTTCCTTGACCAAACCACTTTGCTGTACTGACAAGTCAACAGACTCATTGGCCCTTGCAGTGCCTAACCCCTCGATAACTGTTGTCGTTTCTTTCATTGTGACCGTGTGGCCAGACACCACGGTTGCGCCACCTCCCCAGCGAGATCCACCGCTATTTGGGCTGGGTTTAAAATGCAGATAACCAGCAACAGCAAGCACTACGACAGTGACTAAGATAACAGGGGAAAGATAAAATTGACGCACTCGGGACTTCCTTTTTTGTTTTGTAATTGTCACACGTGTTATTATTGCCGTTAGTATACGGATTATCTATTGATAATGTATCATTGATAATAGAAATTAATTTCTTAGTTGATATGATACAAAATCGTAAATAACGTTGTTTAAAAATTGTAGTGATGAAAAAACCTTTATTATTTATAGTCATAATGACTTTCATTGGCGCTTGCCAGCCACAAGTACCCAGTGCGCCTTGGTGCAGAGTCGCCGAGACAGAACCTACCATTGAGATATCTCAAGAGGAGCCACAATCTGCGGCTTGTATCGTGAGATTTAACAATGAATTACTGGTATTACAAAACAGTGCAGAACAATATCTACTAGCCATTACTCCAGCCACCAACGAAGAATCGTTGCAATGTGCTGCGCATCGTGGAATTTGGCAAAGCTATGGTTTCAATGTTGAAGTGGGCACAGTACTCGGAAATTATCAGGGCACCCGCTACTTTGACTGTGTAGCGCCGACTAATACCCTCCCCGATAAAAGACCTTACGATGCCCCTCGATGGGGAATCGCAGCAGAGCACAAAGTGACCACGGTTGAACCCGAGCAACTATCTAAAGAAAAATGGCAGACAAAGTCTGATGCTGCGGCAATACAAGCACTGTTCAACTAGTCCACACTTAATCTGTCTCGATACATGTAAAAGACGCAAAAATTGTTCTAGCCTTGATTCTATAACCACGAATTGATTAACAAAAAAAACCACATCAAACGGAGGATCTGATGTGGCTAGAATGATGGCATGGAAACAACATTATGCTCAGTAATGTTATCGGCAAATAATACAACTTGTTTAATTTTTAAACAGCAAATCACGGTTTAATTTGAAGGATTTTTATTAATCCACAGAATTCATTGACTTTTTTTTGCCACAAATTAATCAAATTCTATTAAATTTCCTTTGTGCTCTAACCAACCTTTGCGGTCAGACGCCCGCTTTTTACTCAACAGCATGTCCATTAATTCTATCATTTGCTCTGAATCATCAATGGTAAGCTGTACCAAACGACGAGTATTGGGATCCATGGTAGTTTCACGCAATTGAATAGGGTTCATTTCACCTAGCCCTTTGAAGCGCTGGACGTTAACTTTACCCCGTTTCTTTTCAGCTTCTATACGATCCAATATACCCTGTTTTTCACTATCATCTAGAGCATAGTAAACCTCTTTACCAACATCTATTCTATACAATGGTGGCATTGCCACATAGACATGGCCTTTATCAACCAGTGTTCTGAAATGTGCGACAAACAAAGCACACAATAAGGTAGCAATGTGAAGACCATCAGAATCAGCGTCAGCCAAAATACAGATTTTACCGTAGCGTAAACCAGATAAATCGTCACTGTCGGGATCAATGCCTAAGGCTACTGAAATATCATGAATTTCTTGAGACGCAAGTACCTGTGTAGACTCCACTTCCCAGCTATTCAGGATCTTACCTCTTAGGGGCATAATGGCTTGAAAATCTTTTTCTCTGGCTTGTTTGGCTGAGCCGCCCGCTGAGTCACCCTCCACCAGGAATAATTCAGAGCGATTGATGTCTTGACTGGCGCAGTCGGTTAATTTACCGGGTAGTGCCGGACCTTGAGTGACCTTTTTGCGCGCTACCTTTTTACTTTGTCTCAACCGACGTTGCGCATTGGCAATACACATTTCTGATAATAATTCTGCTATATCAGTATGTTGGTTCAACCATAAACTGAAAGCATCTTTAACCACACCAGCAACAAAGGCCGCGGCTTGGCGAGACGACAATCGCTCCTTGGTCTGGCCGGCAAATTGCGGGTCTTGCATTTTAGTTGACAGCACATAGCTGCAGCGGTCCCAGATATCTTCAGGTGATAACTTAACACCACGGGGGATCAGATTTCTGAACTCGCAAAATTCGCGCATGGCCTCCAATAAACCTTGGCGCAACCCATTAACATGTGTACCGCCCTGAGCCGTAGGGATCAAGTTAACGTAACTCTCAGTGATCATGTCACCACCCTCAGGTAGCCAGGTCACTGCCCATTCAGCAGCTTCATTTTTGGCTTTGAAATCACCAACAAAGCAGTCATTTTCAGGTAGTGTGGGATACTCTTTCAAGCTATCTTGCAAATAATCCTGTAGGCCTTTTGTATAACACCATTCGGTCGTTTCTTTGGTAACTTTGTTGTCAAACCGAATACTTAAGCCTGGAGAGAGTACCGCTTTGGCACGCAAGTTATGGGCTAAACGAACCGCTGAAAAATTACCTGAATCAAAGTAACTCGCGTCTGGCCAAAAATGTACACTAGTACCGGTATTGCGTTTACCACAGCTATCAACAACTTCTAGGTCTGATACCCTGTCGCCATTTTCAAAGGCAATTTGGTACACCTTAGCGTCACGACGAATAGTTACTTGAACCCGCGTTGACAGGGCGTTTACCACGGAAATACCAACACCGTGCAAGCCACCAGAGAACTGATAATTTTTATTTGAAAATTTACCACCAGCGTGAAGTTTAGTCATAATCAGTTCAACCCCTGACATACCCTCTTCTGGGTGTATATCAACGGGCATACCTCGACCGTCATCAACCACTTCCATTGATTGATCTTCATGCAGAATCACTTTAATCGAAGACGCATGACCTGCTAGGGCTTCATCCACACTGTTATCAATAACCTCTTGAGCCAAGTGGTTAGGACGGGTGGTATCAGTATACATGCCGGGGCGTCGACGGACAGGTTCAAGACCATTGAGTACTTCAATAGCTTCTGCATTATATTGGTTTGACATAATTAGGCTTTAATTCTCAAAGTGTTTTTACTACGTGT
>JBELHI010000048.1:14444-16779 GCA_042091475.1 Alteromonadaceae bacterium | reverse complement strand
ATTTCTACACAGTGACAATAGGCGTTTTCTGCTCGCTTTGTATTCATGTTTTAAGTATACATTTGCCACTTTTGTTTCCAATTGCTGTTAAGTATTGCCGGAAATTAATTCGTATGAATAGATAATCTTTTTTTACTTTTTAGTGTTAGTTAGCATTAACTCTATAAATTTAAATTATTCATATTTATGTTTTTTTTATCTTTTTCCAGTTTAATTTTGTTCTGTCAGTGAGTTGTATCCGGTATTTTCCTTGTGTGTATAAATCAAGATACTTTACGTGTTGATGATAATAGTTCTCACTTGTGTTTAGTTGGGTGGGATTCTTATTTATATACAGCGAGGATATTATGACAACCCAGATTAGTAGGCAGTATCTTGGATTACTGCCGATCTTAATTACATTATTTGTTACTTCATTCAACAGCTTGAGTCATTATACTTTTGATAGTACCCATCGCCACGTCAATCATGGCTTTGTTGCTAAATATGAACATAACTTTTTAACGGATTTTAGTACCGCAATGCGTTGTATTTTTAACTTGCGAGGGTTGCAGGAACAATGTGATTTCGAGTCTCCTTACAGGAATTCTGATCCATTTACACCTTTTGTTTTTCTTAGCGGTCAAACGTCACCGATAGAAAGCGTACATGATTTACATGTGTTATTACCCCAAGCAACAGTGACTCCCAAGCAATCTTTGATAAGCAAGTTGAAGCAGCGAGATTTACTGTTTGCTTGTCCAGAATGGATAAGTGACAAGACAGCTCAACCCAGACGCCTTGCGTCGCAGAATGATAATACTGACCAGTGCGCACGGGTGGTAAATTGTCCAAATGAGGAATGTGCGTTCATTGATACAGAGTCTACTGAAGAAGTCATACAACCTTATAGTGCCCTTACAACGCCACTGCAAAGCACTGGGCATGGCTTATCGAGTTTTGCGGATACCGACACTGATGTAAATGCTCAAGAGACTAGATTAAGTGTCAGTCAATCATCATCATTGGTCATTAGCGTCGAGGGTTTACCTGATGAAATAACGCAAGAACAGGCTGATAAAATATTGGAACATGCCGCGACAGCGCCAAACAATCACCTAACAGATAGTGACTTGTTAAATTTGATCAACCCAAATGGACAAAATATGTTGGGATTGGGCGCGAGTGTATCAGCAGCTAGCGGAGGGGTACTTGGCGTTTTTCAAGTAGAACCTCAGATACAAGGTGAGCAGCAGGTTAATATTATTCATGGGACTGAACAACAGCTTTATGAGATGCTGGCACAGTATGCGCAAAATTCACACAGTCATCAAAATCCATTACTTTTTTTTCTCAATTTAGGCAATGCGCACTGGACGGTCTTTTATCTTTACAGCAACAGCGATGGGCATTTCCATTATCAATATGCAGACTCTCAGCAACAGGGTACTCAATCATTACCCCATGGAGTTCAAGAAAGCCTGAACCAAGCAAATTTTTACCCCACGCAAGACACATCTGATTTTTACCATCAGGGCACGGAGACATATGACATTAATAATTGCCTCATTTATGCGGTGATACACGCAAATATAATGTTACACGGAGAGCAAAGTATATACAGCAATAGGGAGCAGAGAGATATACTAAAACATGTGGTTGCTGCTCGGCTGCTATTAGACTCAATTAATCGTAACGCGGCATCTGTGGTGAATGAGGCAGAAGAGACGGCTTCTTCAAGTGCTTCTGTCATAAGTTCGGTTACCGCTGATGAGGATGAACAGCGTATTCGGCGAATTGCCGCCATTGTCGCGCAGCATCGCAAAGAAATTGAAGAGACATGGGCAGACGATATTCCGATCCAAGTACGAGACAGGTTGGGGAGTGACTTTGTTAATCTTATTAGATCGTTGAGTCCAGATAAAGATAGTGAGGAATTGCAAACCGCTCTGTGTGGCGACACCAAGCTTTGCAAAATATTACACGCGGCTTGGAAAAATTGGGATGCGGTAGCCCATGTCGATGGCTTTGATGATGTCGTGTCTGGAATACTCGCTGGTGGCAGTTATTTTCTGCATCTATCACCCGAAGTTGAAATTGCGCTAGATTTAGCCTTGACCCTAGGCGTTCCGGCGCTCTATTACCCCACATTTAGAGAAGTAGTCAGTCGTCCCTGCTTTGATTGTTCTAAATTTGAACCTGCCATGTTTCAATTAATGTTATCGGGCTACTACACGCGTATTATCGCTTTTTTCCTGCACATAGCGAGAGAAGGTCACTTTGAGCAATACAATCATCAGGAACTCATTTCCGCCACTCTCCTCACCGGTGTTGGACAGTTAGCGATTGCCATGTT
>JBELHI010000048.1:0-14344 GCA_042091475.1 Alteromonadaceae bacterium | reverse complement strand
CAGATAGAGGTTTATCAACTAATCCAAAAATTAACACGGATATTCTTGGCTGAAATTAATCCACCGCAATCAAGGGGGGATGACAGTAATGATGATTCGAGTGAAATCCGACGTTTAATAGCGGCTAAGGTCAAACAGCATTTTCCTCACGCGATTCACTCTCCAACAGCGGAGTGTTATTACTTTTCCAAACACAAGAAAAAATGGACCGAAGAGAAGTTTGCTTACAAAGCTGAGTGGCGCGGATTGAAGTTTGTCATCAAAAAGGTACCCCATACTCGGCAGACTTGTATGGAGGCTAGGCGTTTATGGCGAGTGTGGGATTACAAATGGGCGTATCATCCTGTTAGTCCAATACTTATTGAGTAGTCGCGAAAGAGATTCAATGGTGTAAACACGGTACACCAGAGTAGTAATGCTTTGGTGTACCATCTGATTAATATAAATCACTTTTTGTGCAATTAAACGTAAAGTATTTCAGGGTGTCTCTGTTATAAGTGTTACTATCACATACCGTTTTCGTAGCGGTTGGTAACAGAGTAAAAGGATAAACTGTGATGGAATATAAAATGTGTCCCTTGAAAGGTCTACTATTGTGCCTGTTAATCGTATTGACGAGTGGCCCTGCAGTAGCAAAAACATCGCTGTGGAAAGTGACTCATAACGCCCATGTTATGTATATCGCTGGTACTATTCATGCCTTACCTGCCAATACCGCTATGCCTGAAGAATTTGACCAAGCTTATCAGCAAGCCGAGCTACTGGTGTTTGAAGCTGATCTGAAAAAAATGAGCTCTCCGGGGTTTATCAATAAAATGCAATCGGCGTCTTTATTGCCAATGCCACAAACCCTGCGCACCGTACTTACTCCGGAAGTTTACAAGTTATTACAGGACTATATGACCGCCAACGGTTTACCCATGGCGGGTTTTGAATCCATTAAACCTAGTATGTTATCTCTCACAATCACATTACGAGAGTTATCAAAGTTAGGCTTTGATAATGAGGGCGTGGACAAGCGCTATTTTGATCGGGCCTTTGTTGATAATAAAGGGTTACGCTTTCTGGAAACACCTGAGTTTCAAATGAATTTAATGCTCAACATGGGCAAGGATGACCCCTCTTCCTTGCTTCAGTATACCTTTGACCAAGTACAAGGTTACGAGGCTATGATGACATCAACCTTGGCAGCGTGGAAAACAGGTGACAGCCAAGTCATGGATGAGATGATAATCTCGCCAGTAAAAACATCTGATCCTCAGCTTTATTCTCAACTCTTTGTGGAGCGCAACCAGCGTTGGATTGATAGCCTTATCCCCCTGTTGAATACACCACAGATTGAATTAGTGATGGTGGGCGCAGGACACCTGTATGGTGATGAATCTGTAATCCAAATGTTAAAAGACCGCGGTTATAAGGTTCAACAGTTATAAATTAAGAGACGCAATCTACATGCAATATCTATTTTCATACGGAACACTGCAACAAGAAAAAGTACAAATCAGTACCTTTGGACGCCTATTAGAGGGCAAAAAAGATAGCTTATCCGGTTATATTATTGATGATTTAGTGATCACTGACCCTAAGGTGATTTCTGCCAGTGGTAAGTCCATTCATCCTATTCTCCGTTATACCGGCGTTAGCTCAGATACAGTTGAGGGCACGGTTTTTCAACTCATTGATACTGAGCTAGCCCAATCAGATGCCTATGAGGTGGCTGACTATCAAAGACAGTCAGCAATACTGCAATCAGGCAGCCGTTGTTGGATATACGCAGCGGCTTAGGCTGTCCACCAAGCGCAAATTGTCCATAAAATTCCAGCCAATGCCGCTGCATAGCTGGCCGGTACAATTTGCGACTTTACATGATCCATTAAGTCACAGCCTGTGGTCATTGAGCTAAGTATGGTGGTGTCTGAAATAGGTGAGCATTGGTCACCATACACACTGCCATTTAATACCGCCGCAAAGCATACAGCCATATACATCTGCATGTGCTGAAGTTGCTGTGCATCGGCTATAAACCATGCCAGCGGCATAGCAAGGGGAAAGGCAATAGCGTAAGTTCCCCAACTGGTGCCTGTAGAAAAGGCAATGCCCATGGTCAGTAGTTGTAAAAATACCGGCAACATAAAATACGGTATTTCGTTACCCAATAAGTTAATCACAAACAAGCCAGCGCCTAACTCTTTACTCAATGTTCCCAATACAATGGCCATGACTAATACCACTGAGGCAGTGACTGCACCTTTGAATCCGGTACTAATGCCATCTAACAGATGACCTAATCCCAGGCCTTTCCAAAGCGCGAAACCGCACGCCATCATAAACGCGCTACCAAATGCCCAATTGATTTTGGGCGTGCCTAAAAATATATAGGTGCATACCGCTGTGGCAATTAAGGTCACCAAAGGAAGAATAAACTCCATGTAGTGGGGGCTGTAGTGACTGGGTGTAGAGGTTTCATGGAGTTCTGGCGCACTAATAGGTTTTGCCTTTGGCGCATCAAGTTGCCCTGTTGTGGCGGCTCTGTGATGAGCATTGCGGATCAGTGAGCCACTAAAGCGGGTGATATTCATGCTTAGTAGTAAGGTGCCAAGTACTGCAAATATGCCATAAAAACTGAACACAACACTGCTAAAAAAGAAATTGATTCGGTCTGTCTCAGTAGCTAAAAAGCTAACCCCAGGCACAAAGATAAGTGCCTGTACATAAGCCGGCCAAGCGTTAAATGCCAATACAGAGGCAATGGGGGATGCGGTGGAATCAACAACATAGGCCAGCTCTTCATGACTCACGCCAGCTTTATCTGCCATTGGTTTGACCGTGGTGCCAACCAGTACGGTACTGATTGTCCCTCCTTGAAAAAACAATACACCAAGGGCCCAAGTGACCAGTTTGGCAGAACGTGGGCCTGTGACGAAACGCTGCGTCATAAATTCCGCAAACGCCTGTGCAGCGCCTGTTTTTGACCAAACACCGAGCAAGCCACCGAGTAACCAAAGATAAAGTAAAAGAATACCAGCAGCACTGGATGATGCCATCGTGGGTTGTAATATACCGTCAGTGATATCGTAACGGCCTAATAGCATGGCAGCACATACAATACCTGAAAACAAAGCAGGTAGTGGTTCTTTTAACCAAAGGCAAAGCAGTATAGTGAGTATTGCTGGTAGTAAAGACCAAGGGCCAAGGTGCTGGTTAACACTGAGCTTTAGTACATCATTATCCGTTTTCACCCACTGAGTTTTTATCGTGGGTGCTGTACTCAAGTTATCCAGATTAGCTTGTCTTAGTGGCGATTGTGTATAATCTATGAGGCTTTCAACGGGTCGTTGTTCGTTGTCTATCACCACAACGTGAACACCATGACTATTGGTTTGTGTGGGAATACTGACTCGCTGCTCCACCAGGCTTGGGGTAACGAATAAGCCTGCGGCGGCTGTGATAAAAATAACAAGCAGGCCGAGAAAACCATATAAGCGTTTAGATGTGGTGGGTGACATAGCTATCCTACGAGCTTTAATAAACAGACGTCAGCTTAACACGCTGATGGATAACTAAAAAGTAAACTTACAGTTGCTGGTTGTCACCAATCTCCATGTTTGCAATGGTGAGGCTGAACGGGCCGCTTATTTTGTCACTAATCATGATGCCGACTTGCCTCACAGGATCAAAGCGGTTCAACTTCGGAAGGTCGAGGATTCGCCCTCGATACATAGGAGTAAAATCACTAATCTCAAAATAATGGGTTTGCCATTGATCTTTTGAGGTATTAAAAAACGCCGTGTAGGACACACCGGACCGTCTCCCATCCACTCCTAATCTGATTTGGTAACGTCTACCGTCGCCTTTCGTTATCAATGTCATGGCCTGTGCGTCAAACATGTCAACACGCACGGGATATCGCCGTGCCAAAGCAAATCCGCCGTTATTGGCCAGAGACAGTGTACCGCTAAATACCGCATTACCGTTATCTTGAAAAAAATTACTGATGGAGCGTCCGCCCATCACACGATCAGTGATGGGATACCAATGTTGATATTCATCTTTATCACTAAAATCAAATTGTTCCGCACTAACGGTTGCAGACATTGCAACGCCTGTTAAAACACATACTGTAAACGACTTAATGGCCTTGAACATTGTATTGTTCCGCACTAACACATGATTAATTACTTACGTAACCTGTTTGGTATGGTTCATATTAACTAACGGAAAGCTAGGTCGTTAGGAAGGATTGAGGCTAGCAAGGGTGAGGTGGTAAATAAAAAAAGGGCAGATGATGTATCCGCCCTTTTTAATTGCTGTAGTCTCTATTGTCGTTAAACCAGTGATACTGATAAATGCGAGAGACTGTTGTTACTTACCCGTGTGAACGCCCACCATGGAACGTCCAGACGGATCAGCCATGGCTTTAAAGCTCTCATCCCATTCCAGTGCTTCCACCGTACTGCAAGCAATAGACTTGCCACCGGGAACACATTTGGCTGCACTTTCTTGTGGGAAGTATTCCTCAAAAATACTGCGATAGAAGTAGCCTTCTTTAGTATCTGGAGTGTTCACAGGGAAACGGTATCCTACCGTTGAAAACTGTTGCTCAGACACTTGTTCATTAACGTGATCACGAATAGAGTCTATCCATGAGTAACCCACGCCGTCACCAAACTGCTCTTTCTGACGCCATAGTACTTCTTCCGGTAAATACTCACCGTTATCAAACGCTTTACGCAATATCCATTTTTCCATTTTACCATCTAGGCACATTTTATCTTGTGGGTTGAGTCGCATAGCCACATCAATAAATGCCTTGTCTAAGAAAGGTACGCGTGCTTCAACACCCCATGCAGAGGTTGCTTTGTTGGCTCTGGCACAGTCAAACATATTCAGACGGGATAGTTTACGGACGGTTTCTTCATGGAATTCTTTGGCATTTGGTGCTTTGTGGAAGTACAAATAGCCGCCAAATATTTCATCGGCACCCTCACCAGACAATACCATCTTTATGCCCATTGCTTTTATTTTGCGAGACATTAAGTACATTGGCGTAGCCGCACGAATGGTGGTTACGTCATAGGTTTCAAGGTGATAAATAACATCTCTGATGGCATCTAATCCCTCTTGAATAGTAAAGTGGCACTCGTGGTGTACAGTACCAATCATGTCTGCCACTTTGCGTGCGGCCAGTAGATCAGGTGCACCTTCTAAACCTACCGAGAATGAATGGAGGCGAGGCCACCACGCGTCGGTTTGGTCTTCATCTTCAATACGCTTGGCAACGTATTTGGCCGCAATCGCTGATACCAGTGAAGAATCTAAACCGCCTGACAATAACACTGCATACGGTACATCCGACATTAAGTGAGATTTTACTGCCTTTTCAAACGCTTGCTTCAATTCGTCTAGGTTAGTGTGATTGTCTTTGACGTTGTTGTATTCAGACCAATCGCGGTTGTAATACTTAGTGAGTTCTCCGCCATCACTCCATAGGTAGTGGCCCGGAGGGAATTCTTGAATGGTTTTACAAACGGGCGCTAGCGCTTTCATTTCTGATGCAACATAGAAATTACCATGTTCATCATAACCCGTATAAAGAGGAATAATACCAATGTGGTCACGGGCGATGAGGTAGGCGTCTTTGGTTTCATCGTATAACACAAAGGCGAACATACCTTCGAGTTTATCAATGAAATTTACCCCGTGTTGTTCGTATAAAGGCAGAATGACTTCACAATCTGATTTGGTTTTAAAATCATAACTAGGCGTCAGTTCTGTCGCTAATTGTTTGTGATTGTAAATCTCTCCATTTACCGCGAGTACGTTACCGCTGTGGCTGATCAATGGTTGCGCGCCAGTATCTACATCAACGATGGCTAAACGCTCATGGCATAAAATGGTATTATTATTATTCCATATACCTGACCAGTCTGGGCCTCTATGGCGTAACAATTTAGACAGTTCAAGGGCTTGAGTTCTAAGCTCCGTGACGTCGGTTTTGATATCTAGAATACCGAAAATACCACACATATTATAATTCTCTTATGTCGATCAATAGCCAGTGATTTTCTCTAGTCCATAAGACATTTAGAAATCTCACGCGTACAGGTCTATAACCTGGTCTTTGAATGTGCCATGTTGAGCAATAAAATCAAGCAAAAATATCGTCCGGAACCAATTAAATTGCATGAATATATGCTTTTTTTAAATACCCAGTCAATTTACTGGTTGAATTTTGTACGGTATGGCGAAGGGGAGGGGAGTCGGGTTGTTAGTTCTGTCTTTGCGGGGACAGCATGGCCCCCACAGAAAACAGTCACTATGACAACTATTTATACATAGTCCTTAAATGGGTTCTCACTTTGGAGGGGGATGGTTTTAGCAAATTGGTCCAGTGATACAGACTCTTGAGTGACGGTCACATTGTCTTCTGTCATGACGTTTTCACCAAACGAATAGCGCATTTTTTCATTACCTGAAGCGGCTTGTTGGTCATAAGCAGCAGATGTTGCCACAACCTCTGTATTGCGCAACCAATAATTGTTCAGTACCTCATCACCATACTTATTCTGTAACATCTTGATGGTTTGTTGTGGAGATAAGATAAGCGCTGACGCGTTGTTTCCACCAAAACCTTTGGAGTTTATGATAGCAGCTAACATATCTTGTCCCTGCTCACCAGCGTAATGATGATCCATCAAAATATTTAGGCTGTCGTCATGCACGTCATCGGCAATGTGATCAATAGTTTTTATGCCAGGTATCCAACCGTATTGCCACACGCCAAGGGTACTCAGTAGTTGGTCCCCAGCCGCAGCGCCAACTGAATGTCCAACATAGCTTTTTACTGCACTGACAGGCCATGCGGGAATATTAAAGGTTTTAGCCACTGTGTTGAGGATATGGCTCTCAGTCACACGGTTTTGTGGGGTACCCGTACCATGGGCCTGTACAAAGGTGCGTTTGACACCTTCCTCACCCAGAATGGCTTTGGCCAGTGCCGCTGCTTTTGCAACCGTGACATAGTTACCCACACCCGGTGCAGAAATTGATTTTTTATTACCATCAGCATTAATAAACACGTCTGCTACTGAGCCGTAGATGGTTGCTCCTAAACTCAGTGCTAATGATTCTTCCATAACCACAACAAACTGGGATGCTTCGGCCATAGTAAATCCGGCATTGGTTGAAAATGGACGACATGCACGGCGATTGTCAGGCGTCTCTGAATTATCAAGTTTACATAGTTCTTCGTCCTGAGTAAGGGCGCCCATGATACGGAATCCTTCCATAATTTCAGGGTTTACTAGGGCTTCAGAACCGCCAATAATCGCAACTCGTGATGTGCCTTTGGTGATGTCATCACAGCCTTGGCGCAAGTTGTATAAGAAAGTTGCGCAAGCGCCCATATTGGTACCTGTGCTACCCACACTGTCAATGACATAGCCGTTAATAAAGTCTGCTGGCATTTCAGCGAGGGCCATGGCAATCATTTTTGAGCTGGCGCGATCGCCAATCAATGGTGCGGCAATCAAACCCTTCATGGAGTAGTCATCCATTTGACAGAATGCGGTACCTGCGTAAACAGATACTTGATCAGGGGTTATCTCGTCCAATACTTGCTGCCATTCCATGCCCAAAGAGTTAAGGGTGTCAGACACACCATAAATGGTCATTGCCATACCACGTGGGTGGTATCTTGAGTTATACAGGGTCGCTGGGTCAAAGCCTGATGGTAAGTTACCTGCGCTGGTAACACCAAATGCATAAGTACCAGGTAACAAAACTTCTTGTTCTTGGTCCATACTGATAGAGACATTGCGGGTGCCCTCTATCTGCTCTACCGACCAATTATCCGCAGGAGATTCAGGCGCTTTTGACTTACGCATGACAAATTCAGCATTGTTATCCGCCAGTAAGGTCGCGCGGTAATGATAAGGCACATGGTCAGGATCAAAGGTTTCTAGGCGTCTGACCAGTGTACCTTGCTTTATAGATTCTATCACAGCCTCAGTCACACCATCTTCAGCTAGGTTCATTCGGTTGGCGAGGTCTTGCCATGTCAATGCCATTTGCTCGTCTGATAGAACCGATTCCACCATGCGTTTGTAGGCGTGAAACCCTGAACTTCTACCTGCCGCGTTCATGCCGCCAAGGCCTACAATAACCGGTAATGATGCCATAATATATTCCTGTGAAACGTTAAAAATAAAAACATTTCTAGTCTACCAATAGAAGTTCAATCATTTTATTGTTATTGTGCCATTTAGTATTGTTTTTGTGCCAAGTGGGGTGACGGATGAAAGTAGGGTTCTTGTTTTATCCAAAAGCATTGATGACAGGTGTATCACTGTCTGCTGAAATGTTGCGATGTGCGAGTTTGCTACGGTCTCGGCATCAGCAACGGCATAACCCGTTGACTATAGAGTTATTCACCGTTTCTGAGGCTGACTCGGTAACCACATTGTCTGGACTGACGTTGCGCTCAAATGGGCATTTTAGTCAGGCCCAGCCCCTTGATCTCATTATTATTCCACCTATGTGGGGCAATCCAATTCCCGTGGTCAATAAACACCCTGAACTGATCCCTTGGCTGCAACACCAGTACGCGTCCGGGGCTAAATTGGTAGCCACAGGTACCGGCGTTTGTTGGTTGGCAGAAGCTGGTTTACTGGATGATGGTGTGGCGACTACGCACTGGTATTTTTTGGATAAATTTAGGCAAAGATACCCACAAGTCAATTTAAATAGGCAAGCCACGGTAACAGAATCTAACAATATTTATTGTACGGCCAGTATTAACTCACAAACAGAAATGGTGGTCTATCTGATCCGTACCTTGTTTGGTGATGCAATTGCCGGCGTTATTGAGCAGCACTTCTCACATGAAGTCTCGGCGTCTAGTCAGCAGCCTTTTTATCAACAAGGGGGGAGTCTGCAGTTTGAAGAGTCTATCGCTCTGATATTGGATTTCATTGAACAGAATTTATCAGCGCCTATTACTAATCAGGATATGGCAGACAGTTGTCATTTATCTTTGCGTACCTTTAACCGAAAGTTTAAACAACAAGTTGGGCAAAGCCCACATGTATATTTACAACATCGCCGGTTAGAGGAAGGTAAGCGTTTGTTACGGGATATTGGTTTACGAGTTGGAGAAGTCGCCGCCTTGGTGGGTTATCAAGATGCTGCCCATTTTTCTAACCGTTTTAGCCGCTATTTTGGTGTCACGCCAAAGGCTTATAGAGCCATGGGCAAAGCCAAGGTGTATCAGTAGAGTGGGCTGCTCATTCACGCCTTTCTGATTTTTCGAAATGTGCATTTTATTTGCGTTATAAGAGCAAGCACTCGGCATTGTTAGTTCTCGATTACTTTAGTTGCACGTAATGTGAGATACCGCCTGATTTGTCTCCATTGAGCCATGACCAATTAAAGGAGAGAGTTAACAAGTTATCACGAACGAGAAATACACGACATCCACTGATAAAGAACAGTTAGGTGATTGTTTTACTTTACTATTTGGTGAACAGCCTAATTTAAGTGATTGTTACAACTCGCTTTTTTATGTCTGAGGTTTGTGTTCTAATAATGAGAAGATAAATGGGTATTTTGTATTTTTTTATCTTGTATTTTTGTGGTCTGGTTGACGCAAATGTGTCCAACGTGCCGCAGGCAGTTCATCTAAACTATCAATAGTTCACCCACTGTTGACACAAAAAAAGCGATCCGTTGGATCGCTCTGTAAATCATCCGTAAAAAGTAAATCAATTGCCATTGGGCATCTCATTGACTTTTGAGTGATATTAACCTTTTTTCTTTTTCAAGGTGTATTCTTTAAGGGTCAATTCACCATCTTCATTCTTGTCACGACGGTTAAATTCTTTGGTCATTTTAGCTACGGACGCTGGTTTGATGTAAATCAAAAATTCGTTCAATGAAAGGGTTTGGCTGCCATCTGCGTCAAGTTTTGTGAAAGGACGTTGGCCCGCAGTTGCGCTCGCACTAAGGATTAAAGCAGTAAGTAAAACTAATTTTTTCATTGTTGTTACCATTTCGTTAATTAATTGACACTGCCCATACTATGTTAAAAAAAAAGCGCTGTCATCAAAAAATTGTAAACAATTTACATTTAGTTTGGCGAGCCAAGTTTTTCCTTTATACAGCAGTGTGCTAGCCACCAAAAAATGAATGCTAGACTTCCCGTGAAAGTTGGATATATGGCTTGTCATGGCGTTTTACGCGAAAGTGTTCAGTGTCTTGGTAAAACCCTAAGTCTTGTGTCTGTGTGTGCCAATTTGGTATGCCGAGCAAGGGAAGCGGTGGTAACTTATGGGGTTGTGAAAATGTATTGGTACTGCTCATCTGATTATACAAGGTATTATCAAGATACTGGTATTGCTGCTTAAGTGGCAGTTGCCAGAATTCAGGCTCAACTTTAACTGCCAGCCATTTGCCCGTTAGACCGATAAATGGATCAACCAGCATTTCATAATTGGCATGGCCAAAAATGAAGGGTTTGATCTGACTGTGCCAAGTACTTTGCTGCTCATAAAATGCCTTGATCCATTGGTGTTGCATGAGGTGTTGCGGGATATCGCTATCTGAATACGCGATCACAACACCGCATTCATCAAATTGTGTGATGCGATTGCGCCTGGGTGTTCTTGGTGATAAGCCTGCTGTATTAATGTCTTCAATATGCCATTGATTTAATAATTGTTTGGTGCGGGGGAATAGTGACCAAATAGTCGCATTAAACAGGTCATGCCAATTGTTGCGTCTGGTGGGTATTTCCCGAGTTTGGTGGATATGTTGCTCATAATAGTGGTCACTAACGAACGCTTCATCAGCAATAAAACGATAATCATCAGGTGCCAAGGTATTTAACTGCTCAATGCTTGGCCATTGTCGGTAAGTTGATAATTTAAATAAACTATTTAAATCGTTAAAACAAGAGCTGCTAAGCTTATTGGCTTGCCAAGGAACATTGGCTTCTGGCATAGTGAGGTTCAACGCGGCGTAAATTCTGTTGCGCACTATAATAATCAAATCACGCGTGAGTTAAAAGGAATAATAATGAGAACATCATTGGTCATTGGGTTATTGGCGGCTTTGTTATGGGGCTGTAATCAAACACCATCTCAAAGTAATAATTTTGAACAGATATATAACAGTATTGATATTAATGAATTAAAACAGCATACCAGAGTGCTCGCATCAGATGAATTTGAGGGGCGTTTACCAACCACGATTGGGGAAGAAAAAACCCTGGCTTACCTCACCAAGCATTTCACTGAGTTAGGCTATCAGCCGGGCAATGGCAGTAGCTTTTTACAGGCGGTTGAGCTGACTGAAATTACTGCTGATCCCGATATGACACTGACCTTGGGTAGTGAGCGTTTTGACTATAAAAAGAATATGGTTGCGGGGACATCAAGAAGTGAAGAGCAGGTTGACTTGGTGGATTCTGAGTTAGTGTTTGTTGGCTACGGTGTTAATGCACCGGAGTATAACTGGAATGATTATGCCAATATTGACGTGGCGGGAAAGACCGTGGTTATTTTGGTCAATGATCCTGGGTTCGCTGCCCCTGACTCGGGTTTGTTCCAAGGTAAAACCATGACTTATTACGGTCGTTGGACCTACAAATATGAAGAGGCCAGTAGACAAGGCGCGGCAGCTGCAATCATTGTCCACGAAACGGCACCAGCTTCCTACGGTTGGTCAGTGGTTGCAAACAGTTGGAGTGGCCCTCAATACGGTTTAGTCAGCCCTGATGGGAACAAATCTCGGGTTGGCGTAGAGGGCTGGATTTCGGTGTCAGCAGCAAAAAAAGTATTTGCTAATGCTGGATTAGATTTTACTCAACTGAAAGCCAAGGCCTTGGCTGGACCATTTTCCCAAGCCATAGACGCCACTGCCTCTGTGACCGTGAAAAGCACGGTTAAAACATCCACCAGTTACAACTTTATTGCCACTTTTCCCGGCAGTAAATATCCAGATGAACATCTCATTTACACAGCCCACTGGGATCATTTGGGTAAAGATACCTCGTTAATAGGCGACCAAATATACAATGGTGCCCATGACAATGCCACGGGAACAGCCGCATTACTGACCTTGGCCAAGGCCTATAAAAATCTTGCATCCGCCCCTGAGCGCTCAGTCACGTTTTTGATTGTCACCGCAGAGGAGCAAGGATTGTTGGGCTCTAAATACTATTCCCTCAACCCAATCATAGCAATGGATAAAACCGTGGCTAATCTTAATCTGGATGCAATGAACGTATTGGGCAAGACCAAGGATGTTTCTGTGGTTGGTTTTGGTAAATCTGAACTTGAAGTGTATCTGACCGCAGCAGCAAAACGCCAAGGCCGCTATTTGGTGCAAGAGGGGAAACCTGGGGCTGGTTATTATTATCGCTCTGACCACTTTAATTTTGCTAAAAATGGTGTACCCGCACTTTACGCGGGTGGGGGCGAAGTACCTTGGGATGAAGCCACGGCTAAGTATCGCAAGCGTGCCAAAGTCATTGTCACTGGGTGTTATCATCAAACCTGTGATCAATTCCGTGAAAAGTGGGATTTTGGTGGTGTATTGCAAGACAGTCAATTAGCGTTTGACGTGGGCTTTCACATTGCCAACAGCAGAGACTGGCCAAAATGGAATAAAACCAGTGAGTTTCAGCGCAAGCAATAGACCATAGATGATAACTACAGGCACCGTGTTAGGTGCCAGTGGTTATATTTAACCATCAACGGCAACGTTTAGACGGCGTTTTTTGCCCCTGTTCCAAGGAGTAAATACTGGCCAGTAACAACACATCCATAAGCGACTTTTATCACTATAAAGCGTGTAGATCGGTAGCCCAGGCTAACAAAACAGGCGAGTAACTAGTCGTTTTTACTATCACTGGTAACTAAAATTGCTATACAAATAGGACAAAAACGCTACAATGTCACGCCATACAGAATTCGTAAATTATCCAATAAAGAGGACTTAAAATGTTATCCAGTAAGATGAACATTGCAGATTTTGATCCGGAGTTGTGGGACTCAATGCAGAAAGAAACCGTGCGTCAACAAGAGCATATTGAACTGATTGCGTCTGAAAACTACTGTAGCCCTCGTGTATTGGAAGCTCAAGGCTCACAACTGACTAATAAATACGCTGAAGGTTACCCAACAAAGCGTTATTATGGTGGTTGTGAATACGTTGATATCTCTGAGCAGCTTGCTATTGACCGCGCTAAAGTCTTGTTTGGTGCTCACTATGCCAACGTTCAACCTCACTCAGGATCACAAGCCAACTCAGCCGTGTTTATGGCGTTACTGGAAGCTGGTGACACGGTTCTAGGTATGAGTTTGGCTCACGGTGGTCACTTGACCCATGGCTCTCATGTTAACTTTTCTGGTAAAACCTACAATGCTGTGCAGTACGGTTTGCACGAAGAAACCGGTGAAATTGATTATGCACAAGTTGAGCAATTAGCTGACGAGCACAAGCCAAAAATGATCATTGCTGGATTCTCAGCCTATTCTGGTATTGTTGACTGGTCCCGCTTCCGTGCCATTGCGGACAAAGTAGGCGCTTACTTATTGGTAGATATGGCACACGTTGCTGGTCTGGTTGCAGCGGGTGTATATCCAAACCCATTACCTCACGCGCACGTGGTGACAACCACAACCCACAAAACATTAGCGGGTCCTCGTGGTGGTCTAATTCTGTCTGCTTGTGAAGATGAGTCTTTACACAAAAAATTCAACAGTGCGGTATTCCCAGGTGGCCAAGGCGGCCCACTTTGTCACGTCATTGCAGCTAAAGCGGTAGCGTTTAAAGAAGCCTTAGAGCCTGAGTTTAAAGTGTATCAGCAGCAGGTTGTGGAAAATGCCAAAGCCATGGTAGGTGTATTCCAAAGTCGCGGTTATGACATTGTATCCAACGGCACAGAAAATCACCTGTTACTATTAGATTTGATTAGCAAAGACATTACTGGTAAGGACGCTGACGCTGCCCTTGGCCGAGCTAACATTACGGTTAACAAGAACTCGGTACCAAACGATCCGCGCTCGCCATTCGTTACTAGCGGCTTGCGTATCGGTACCCCGGCAATTACTCGTAGAGGCTTTAAAGTGGCTGAAGCTAAGCAAGTGGCTACTTGGATTTGTAATGTCCTAGATGACATTGGTAATGAACAGACCATTGAAAGAGTGAAGGGTGAAGTGGTTGCCTTGTGCAGTGACTTCCCAGTGTATCCATAAGTCAGGATAACAACATAATTAGTAGAAAGGAGCCTTGAGGCTCCTTTTTTGTTAGTAACTTGGGATCTTCTGGGTCACGGTGCATC
>JBELHI010000047.1:0-17368 GCA_042091475.1 Alteromonadaceae bacterium | reverse complement strand
ATACCCAAAATAACGATAACGATTAAAAGTTCAATCAGGGTAAAGCCCTTTTGTTTGATGTTTTTCATGTTGTTTCCTTTCGTTTAAAAATGAGTATGACTACTCGGTCTAAATTAAATTATTATTATCTTGTATTACGTTACAATTGGCCAAAGACAGTCACCTGCCCCAAGCGTGGATCGTAACGAAAACCGCTGCCAACAGAGCCGTCAGACGGCGCCGCTGTAAGATTTCTTACTGTGCGCGTTAAATAGTAGTAACACACGTCGCTCGCACTTGACGCAGTACCCACCGCTGAACCTGTACTTTTACTCACTGCCGTATAATAGCGAGCACCATCAAATGGATTGCTACTATCCGGCGACCAAGTACTGGTGATAGTGGGTGAACTTTGCATGATGGTACCAAACATATTGGCACAATCTTGACTTTCAATGGCAATGTCTTCGGTATTGCCAATACTGCTACCCGTTGGAAATCCTGTGTCCTTGTCTACACCCACGGTAAAATTACCCAAGGGTAAGGTGGTGGTATTTTCAGCCACATTATCACCGGGTCGCCCTTCTAATTCCCATTGTGCCCGCACTAAACCCACGGAGGTAGAAAAGCCGGCTGACACGCCTTCTATAGACGCATTAACTGCATCGTCAGTATTATTGGTAAACTGTGGTAATGCAGTGGCTGCCAGTATCCCAAGGATAACTATCACAATCACTAGCTCTACTAGGGTGAATCCCTTATTGTGCTTATGTTTCATTTCCACAATTCTCCAAAAATCTTCCGTGTTAATATACATGTTTGTAGTAAACGATCAATCGGTTTACATTTGATTTTTACAAAAACTTAATCAAACCCCTATAATCCCTGTTTATTTATCTGCCCCTGCAGTAATCGGTAGCTAAAGGCTTCACCAGAATTCAAACTATAAACGCACTCTGGCTGGCTTTGCCCCTGCTCGTCAGAGGCAAAGGAAAACGCCACATACACATGAAAGCGGTCAAAGGTTAGGGGTTTATCCAACACCAGACGCCAAAGGGCTCTGCAGCCCTCCATTGATTGCTCAGTGTCCGGCCATCCCTTATAATTCATCTTTAATGGCCGTTGTTCTAGTAACGTGGTACGGCCATCATCTTGCTGACTGTGTTGATTTAATACAATGCGGTTGGGCTCACCCGCCGCACGCCATTGCCAGTGTGCAGCCACGACATTGTCAGCAAAACGTTGGGCCAGTAATGACATCTCCACTTTACCTATCTGCTCACTGGTATTGAATAAGCGATTAGACACCAAGGCAAACAACACCATCACCACCACCAGTATGATTAAACGCACGGTCAGGGCGTTGTTTTTTGCATGTTGCTTTTGTTCTGAAGGTGTCATGATTAGCCCTTGTATGCGCCCATTAAATCCCACATTGGCATAAATATCCCCAATGCAAGCACCGCCACCATCACAGCAACAATACCAATCAATATGGGCTCCAGCTTTGCAGTGAGGTTTTTTAATTCGTATTCCACATCCCGCTCATAAAACTCGGCAACATCAATGAGCAATTCATCTACTCGGCCAGTTTGGTCCCCTACCGCAATCATTTGCATCACTAATGGCGTAAACAAACCACTTTTGTTGGCCACCCGAGTAAGACTTTCACCCCGCTCAATATCCACTCGCATTTGTTCTATATACTGCGCCATGTGCCGGTTATTTACTGCCTCAGCAACCAAGTCCAATGCCTGAGTCAGAGGAATACCGGCCGCTAACATAGTAGAAAAACTACGGGAAAAACGCGCCAGTAAAGACCGTTCAATCACGGTACCTATGACCGGCAATTTCATTTTTACCTTATCCCACTTTTTCGCCCCTTGTTCGGTGGACAATAGCTTTACAACCATAAATATACTGCCGCCTACAATGGCCAATAACCAATACCATTGGTGAATAAAAAAATTCGACATACCAATTAATATTTGGGTGGTAACGGGTAAATCTGCACCTAATTTTGAGAACATGCCGGCAAAAGTTGGGATCACCTTGTAGTTCATAATCAACAAGGCAAGCGCAATGGCAATGAGTACAAAGCTGGGATAACGGGTAGCTACTTTTATTTGCTTTTGAGTTTCTTTGTCACGCTCAATGTAGGTAGCTAATTGCTTAAACGCATCATCTAACTTACCCGTGTTTTCCCCCACATGGACAATACTGACAAACAGGCGGTCAAATATCTTGGGGTGTCGGTTTAAACAGGCTGACAATGTCCGCCCACGCTCTAAATGAGTTAACACGTCATATAGCGCGGTGACTAAGCGTGAATTAGTTGCGGTACCGGCAAGGCCTTGTATAGCCTGTAATAACGGTATGCCTGAACGGGTTAATGAATACATTTGGCGGGCAAACAAACTTAAATCATCTAGGGACACCTTTGGCTGTAGCATCGCGTTAAGCTGTGACCAAGCACCACTAGAAGTTGCTTCCGTTGACACGGTTTCATTAATGGTAAGAGGCACTAGGCTTTGCCCCATAAGGGTCTTTGCAGCGGTTTGGGTATCTGCCGCGTCTAAGGCACCGGAGACCATCTTACCATTGGCTGCCCGTGCGGTGTAGCTAAACTCCGGCATCAGTGGCCAACCTCGGTATCATCTGCCACCATCTCAACCAATTTTAGTACTTCTTGTACTGAGGTTTTACCGGCAATGGCGTAATTCAACGCTGCCGAGGTTAAGGGTTGATATGAAGCCCGCTGTTTGACAATCTCAGCAAACCCTACGGTATCACTTTGTTTTAGCGCGTTCATCATACTTTCAGTCACTTCAAGTAACTCAAACACACCAATACGACCGCGATAACCGGTAAAGTGACAGCTTTGACAGCCCACTCCTTGCTGATATTGGTCATGCTGGTTGTCATGATTATAGGGAATACTGTCAAGCCAGAACTGCTCTTCTACGGTGGGCTGATAAGGCGCGGAACACTGGGGACAAATCCTACGCACCAGTCGTTGTGCAATAATCCCACGCAATGAACTGGCTACTAAATAGCCTGGCGCGCCCATGTCCAGCAAACGGATAGTGCTGGAAATGGCATCATTGGTGTGCAGTGTTGATAACACTAAATGACCGGTTAAGGCGCCTCGCAAACCAATCTCAACGGTTTCGCCATCCCGCATCTCACCCACCATGATGATATCGGGATCTTGACGCAAGGTGGTACGTAATATGTTGGAAAAGTCTAAGCCTATTTTATGATTGACCTGAACTTGATTTACCCGCGGTAAACGATATTCCACCGGATCCTCAGCGGTAATGATTTTATTGCTGGCTTGATTTAACTCGCTCAGCGCACCGTACAAGGTGGTAGTTTTACCTGAGCCCGTAGGCCCAGTGACCAAAATCATACCATTGGGTCTGGCCAATAAACGGCGGAAACGCACCAACATATCCTCTGGCATGCCCGTTTGCTCAAGTTCTAACAAACCTGCGGATTGATCTAATAAGCGCAATACCACTGATTCACCGTGTTGTACCGGCATGGTAGACACGCGAATATCGATGGTATGGCCCTTTAAACGAAGATGGGTACGACCATCCTGAGGGAGTCTTTTCTCAGATATATCCAATCCTGCCATTAACTTGATACGCAGTACCAATGCTGCCGCAATGTTGCTTTGTTCAATGACGTTTTCTTGCAATACACCATCTACACGCTGACGAATGCGTAGCGCGTTTTCTTCTGGCTCTATATGTATATCGGAGGCCTTTAATTGCAATGCATCTTCAAATACCGACTGCAATAGCTTGGCTACTGTGTTGTCTTCTTCACCAATACCGGCAGTGAAATCAAACTCTTCCGTTTCTTGATACTCAGACGCTAATTCCTTGGCAAATGATGCAATTTCGTCAGTGCGACGATAATTTAAATCAAATGCTCTAAGCAACTGGGATTCTGGCGCAATGGCCAATTCAGCAGGCTTATCAAGAATATCGGCAATACCATCAAGGGCGTTGATGTCGGCGGGATCACTTACGGCCACCACATAGTGGGCTGGATGCTCTTCAATCACTAACGCGCGGAACCGCCTAGCAATAACCTCAGGCAGGCGTTTGACCAAGTCTGGCTTAATTGAGATATCGGTCAGATTGACTAGGGGTACATTTAATTGCCGCGACAAAAAGCCCAGTAATTCGGATTCCTTCAGGACATTAATATCAATCAGAGTCTGACCGAGCTTACGTCCAGTTTTGCGCTGCCCATCCAACGCTTGTTTTAATTGCGAATCATCAATTACGCCTTCTTGCACCAACAGATCGCCCAAACGCATTTTTAACCTGGTTACCATGATTAGCTCCCCAATGCGCTAATGCGTTGTAAAATAAAGCTTTCTGTTGCTTTAGTAAAACGTCCAAAGCGAAGGGCTCGCTGATACGCTTCTCTGCTATCCTGAGAATCACCTAAGCTATCTAAGGCTGCAGCTAAGCCCAGCCACCACTTACCCTGTTTGGGGTCAAATAACGATAATTTGTAATAACTCGTGTAAGCCACATCATAGTCTTCTAAGGCCTGTGCAAGTGCACCTTGTAATGCGTAATAATCAGCATTAAAAGCAATATCTGGCTGAAAGCCCTTCAATACTTCTAGCGCCTCGGGTCGAGCGTCTTCAGACACATACAACTGGGCTAACATTAAGCGTAACGAATGGGCGTTGTTCGTGATCTCAATTCCCTCGTCCAATACGTCCATAGCACTGACGGTATCATTCAGTTTTACATGTACCTTAGCCAACTGTTGCACAGCGAGAAAATCTTCTGGCTGGATTTCAAGCATTTTTTGTAAGGCAAACGCGGCTTCACCGTAACGTTTGTTATTCAGTGCTCGTTGCGCTTTATTACGCCAAATCACAGCTTCACCACCGTGGGCTGAACTGGGTACCACTGAAAAATGAGACGGTGCTGGTTTTGGCTCTGTTACAGGTTCTGGTACCACTACCTCAACCGCGACTGTTTCATCAGTATTAGTTGCTGCTTGGTTAGTCTGGGATCCCGTGGTTTGTTGCGCTGTGGTAACTAAACGTTGCGGCAACTCTGGTACTGGAAGCGGCTCAGCGTCGGCCACACTCTTTAAGCTTTCGGCAGTCTCTACTTGGCTAGGCAGTGTATCTTGCGGGGCGGTTGTCCCTGTTTGGCTCGGCTGTGCATCTTGCTCTGCAGTAGCTACAACCTTGACGGTATTAAGGTTTAGCTTTTGATTAATTATGGGGGTCATTGGCTTGCTCAACGGAACCGCAACGGCTGGCGCTGACACCTGAGGCATTGACTGGACGGGTATGACTGGCTGGCCAATATTCGTCACTTGCTTAGCCCAATACGCCAACACACACAAGGCGACAATAAATATCAGCAGGTAATAATACCGGGAATAATTTGTTTGAGGTGCAACGTAGTCCGCACCAGCAGTCTCAGACTGTCGATGCTCCAAGTCTTGCAGCATCTTATTGACCACACTCATGATAACGCTCCGGCGCCTAATGTGTTAAAAAAACCCAACACGGAATCAAGTAATTGTTCAGGCCCTTGCAGATACATTAACGCAATAGTACTCAACGTTATTGCCGTCACAGCAGCCGCCGTTAACAGCCGTCTATTGCCGCCTTTGTATGCAGATTCAGTGTCAGCAATCGCTAACTTAACATGTTTTAGTGCCACCAACTGTTTCCCTTCGCCATAGGCCAACATCAGTGCTTTGTGACACAATACGTTAACAATTCGCGGGGTCCCGCGGGATGCCTTATACAGACGATCACAACAGCGCTTGCTAAATGCAGCCTCGCCGCGGTAACCCGCCACGCTAATACGATGTTGTACATAACTCGCCAGTTGGTGCTTGTCCATATGTTCCAAGAAATATGAAAAAGATATCCGCTGCTTTAATTGACGCAGTTCTGGCAAATTCAGCTTGTCGTCCAATTCTGGCTGAGCAAATAGTACCACGTGCATTAGCTTACGCGACTCGGTTTCCAAGTTGGTAAACAGGCGCAGGGCTTCAATACTCTCAACCGGTAATGCTTGAGCTTCATCAATGATCAATACCACAGATTTTCGGGCTTGATTGATACTGATTAATTGTTCTTGGATTTTTTGAGTAAATGTCTGTGAATCTGCATCTGCATCAATATCAATGGATAATTCAGCGGCAACCGCCTTGCGCAATTCATTAGGTGACAGATAAGGATTGGGGATATATGCAGAAACAAATTCATCAGGTAGTTCATTGAGTAACTTGCGACAAACAAGCGTTTTACCCGTGCCTACCTCACCAATGACCTTAATAAAGCCTTCCCCCGTTTGCAGTGCCACATTAAGCACATCTAAGGCCTGCCTGTGAGTTGGCAAGCCATAGTAATAATGGGTGTTAGGGGTTAACGTAAAGGGTAACTCATTCAACCCAAAATGGTACAAATACACTTACTGCGCCCCTTGCCACTGCAGCATATTCTGTCGGCTACCCTGCAACTGTTGTTGCCAAGTTCCGCTATCAACCACGGTGGGTTTGATCAATATAATCAATTCTTTTTTTGTCTCTACTCGACGTTTATTCTTAAACAAACGTCCTACACCAGGAAGGTCACCGAGTAATGGAATTGACGACTCAGCATCACTTACAATGGATTGCATCAAACCGCCAATCACCACAATCTCCCCTGATTTGGCACGGATAAGGGTATCAGACTCCCGTATATTACTTTGCGCCAAAGGCAGGACAAACTGTTCCTGGTTCAAGGTCACGACTTTTTCCTGTTCTTCGGTTTCAATGACTGACGGGTGTACGTGCAACAACACACTGCCGTAAGCATCTATCTGCGGTGTGACGTCCAATGCAATACCAGAGAAAAACGGCGTTAACTCTATATCAGGCCCTGTTGACGTAGCACTGGCTGTGATAGTACTTTGGCTTGAGACATCAGTAACAAAATACTCATCGTTACCCACTTTAATGACGGCTTTTTGATTGTTAAGGGCCGTCACACGGGGGCTAGATAACACCTGTACATCACCTTGAGTGGACAACATAGACACGACACCAGAAAAGTCATCATTGTCAAAATTCAACGACGTAACACCACCCATTCTGCCGGTTAAGGTATTACTCAAAACCCCCAATGTATTGGAGATGTTAATGTCTGTACTACCTACATTGGCCACCAATCGATTCCAATTAATGCCTTGTTGGAATTCATCGTCTAATGCGACTTCTATGATTCGTGCTTCCAAAACAACCTGGCGCTGAATGTTATTTTCTGAGGTACGTAAAAACGCTTTAACTTCACTCAGCTCTTTTGGCATTGCGCGCACGGTCACTAACCCCGCTTGTGGTGAGACAATCACTTTACGTCCATCGCCTTCACCAACAAAGGCCGTCAGGGTCTCCTCTAACTGTTTCCAAAAATCAGTTTGTGCACGAGTGGAAATATTTGTGCCGTTACCACCGCCCATACTTTGCATCATACTACTTTGGTTCTGAAAACCTTGATTACCGTCAAATTGCATATTACTTGAACGGTTCATTTGAGAATTTCTATTGCCAGAGCCGCCAAAATTATTATTTCCGCCACCATTATTGCCAAACTGTGAAATACCGCCGGATGAGATACTGGTTTGGGTGCTGCCATCTCGCTGCATCAATAAGTAATTGACAGCAATGGTCTCTGTTTTTAAACCCGCTGGAAATATACTGAATATGTTTCCCCGTTGACGAACATCAAAGCCATAGACCTCAGTGATAATATCAACAACTTCAAGCACAGTAACTTGCTTTACGTCTAATGATATATCGCCATCAATATCCGGATGCACAACCACACTGTAGGCTGTGGGCTCAAATAATCCGGCAAAGAATTCTGACGTTTTAACTCGCTCGGCACTGATATCATAGCGAGCTTCTTCTAGCATCATCTGGCCACTATTACCGGGTGCTAAGGGTAACAATACATCACTCACTTCCGGTGGGAGTTTACTTAATCGTGGGCTAGCTTCAGCTAATGTTGTTTGCTCTTGTAGTGCCTCGTTGACCGCTTCAAGTGGCACTGACGGTGTACTACCGCAGCCAACCAAAAGGCCTAACATGGTACTCATCAAAAGTTTAAAATTTGTCTTCATGTTCACGTATCTTCATCACTTTTTTTAGCGTTAAGGTTTTGTGCTTACCATCTTGAATGACATCGACACTGCGATGGGAAATCGACTTAACTGTTATTTTATTTTTACTCTGGCCTTGGTACAGTGCATCTCCATTGATTATCGCATAGCGTTTATCGGGCGAGATAAACACCGCAGACAGCCGTATACCAGAGAGACTATCCTCTGCCCCAGTATTACTTGCTAACCCTGCCTGCTCAGATAATACTATATTTTTTTCAACCGCCTTTAGTAACGGTTTAGTCGGATCAACTAATATCTCAGCATTAACCCCAGCGGTAAACATCATCACCCAAAAAAAGCCCAATATTTTTGTCATATCAAACCCCTATAAAGGCCCGCTCAGGGCTCAGCGTGTGTAATTTAATGGATAACTGTGCTTTAGGGTATACCATCACCTTGTAATCAAAGGAATGCCATTGTAGCTGCCATGGTAATTGTTCAATCTGTTCGAGATAACGCTGGATTGAAAAATAGTCTCCCTCAATCACCATATGGATACCATGTTGATACAAATTCAATTCAGATTGGACTGACGGGCCGCCTTGCATGACGACCGTAGGCTCAATAGAATCAAAGGTAATTAGCCTAATATCTTCAGATTGAGAAAGCAGTGCTTGTAAGACTTGGGGCATACGTTTAGCTGGTATCAAATTTAACATTTTACGCTCCATTGCCAACTCTTGTGTTTCAATGGCCTGCTCTAGCATGCTAATTTTTTGCTGTAATGCGATATTAGGATCTACCGGCTCGCTATTCTGTTGCAGCTGAATAGAGGTTTGTAATTGCAGAGCTGCTGCGTCTAGCTGAAGGGCCTGTTGTTGTATTTTTTGTAACGCTACCTGTATTGGCTCAACATGATTGGTAAAACCAAGTGTCAGTACCAGCACAAGAAATGCAACCAGGGCTAACACTCGCTCCCGCAACTGTAATTGTAAAAACAATTTATGAACACGTGTATATGTCATCTATTTGTTACCTTGCGCCTGAATTCCGATATCTCCCACCGTAGAACCAATAACAAACTGTAATTGCCCATCTTTATCGCGATAAATACGTGTTTGGGAAAACTCTCTGGCGCTAAACCATTGTGATTGTGATAATGACGCTAGCCAAGCAGGTACGGATGCCGAGTTATCTGTAGCGCCTTCAAATCTCACTTGACCATTGTCCACGCGGATACTAGATAACGATATGGTAGGCTCATGGTATTCAGCAAGGGCCAGCATCAGCGTTGAAAAGTTTTGCTGTTGATTGCCAGATTGGCCTTTAAGTTCTTGGTTCAGTTGTTGATAAAATTCCAACTTTTTTGACAAGGTATCATAGTTTGCTAATTGTTGTGCATCCTGCTTTATCAACACCTGTCCGGTTTGTAAGGCTTTTAACTCGTCTTGTAACGCCTTAAGCTGCCCTTGTTTAACAGCAACAGATTGCTGTTTACTGCGCAACTGGGTGTCATAATTACTTCCCACCGTGAACACACTCGCCAGCGCTAGCGTGATGATAATAATACAAAAGGCTAAATTAAATAATTGGGTTTTGGGCCGCAGATTTTCACTATAAAAATTAATATCATGCTTCATGTTGAGCATCCTCAGGAGACATGTTTTGCGCCAATATCGGGCTCAAACTGAGGAAATTAGGATTGGGAACCTGTGCCAAACCTGGTACGGAAATGTTCACTTCTTCAACCTCTAAAAACATTGCCGAACTGAGTAATTGACAAAATTCGCCAGAGTCTTTAAGTGCTAAGTTAACATAAATTTTTTGCACTGGTGCCTGTCGCATTTGGCTGTCGAAATAATCCATTGAACGTTGCAACTCAACCCCAAAATTACCACTGATAGCGTAACGCAACTCCTCACCGTAAAGCTTGTGTAAGGTATCTACATTATTTAATTTTCTGCTGTGGTAAACCTTGCCTTGCTTAATGATGAAGGCACTAACATCGGCACGAGCCGTTTGCTGCAACAACAACACTGCGCTGTCGCTGTAAGGCACTAATTGTCGGCAAGTCACTTCGGGAACGCTAATGTGTTTTAACTCTAAATGGGCGTGGTGACACCCTCTTACCACCGTATCCAGTAGTTGCTCAGGCACCGCAATTACATGCACTTTTTCCTGTCCACTAATCGCAACGGGCACGTCATAGTAGTCAATGGCAACCTGCTCTTCACTCTGAACTAGTTCGTTTACTGACCAACGCAATGCTGCAGTTACACTGTCTTGCTCAACATCAGGTTTGTCTGCGACAAAGCTTTGAAATAGGTCACTTTCAAGTACTACATAGCCCGGGGCATGAACGGCGTTGTGACGTTTGAGCCAACGATACAAAGCTTTCTGCCATCCCTCTAAAGCAATAAAATGTTGCTGCAATACGTCTAAGATCACAAAATCGTGATTTATCTCACACAGAGAAAGGTGCAGCCCAGCTTGGGAATGAGTAATACCAACGACACGATTTACAGGTGGTTTATTCACCCATCGTTGTACCGTTCGTCTCCATCCAATCCGCATGTATTATTTTCCCTATGTATTCGCGACATCATACCATATCAAAATATATAACTGTGTATACAAATTATTACTAAAAAAGTTTAAATAATAAACTTATTAGTCACGTACAGCCTCAGAGAGCTATATTTATATATAAATGCATTTTTTGCCAAGTGATATCAGACTATCAGCTATGCATAAACTCACTTAAGCAGTTTGCTCCCTAAAGGCACTTGGCATACATCTAATACCGGTGGAGGAGCTTTATAAAAGAATGGATGCTGGCGATGACGTCGTTGTTCCAGCATGTCTTTAAAGCTCTGATGCTGTGTATTTGGAATAGCCAGACTCAGTTGTTTTTCAGCGGCGACATCAGCCATGACTTGCATACTTACAATGGCAGTTTGAGTGTCTGCTGCCGGTGCCTCTTGGCCTTTGATACCCTGTGTGCGCGCAATCCCCTGTATGTGCTCCATACCGTAAATTATTCGCCCAAACAATGACATTATACGGTCAAGGTAGCGTGGTGCTTGACCAATGGTGATGTAGAAATGGCTACTGGCTGTATCTGGCTGATTATTTCTCCCCAATCCAATCACTCCAGGGCAATGCAATAACCATGCGTCTTGGTTGATACTATCAACGCCTATAGCAAAACCATTTTTAAATCCAGTTTGGGGAGCAAACATATCAGGCGCTTGGGCAAAGGTGTAGGTCCAGTTATTGTCAATTTTCCAGCTTGCTTCTAGTGCCAGTGGTGGCGCATCCTTCGATACTTGCTCTGGTCCGGCTTGGGCAACAAAACCGTCAATCACGCGATTAAACGGCATGCCATCGTAAAAACCTTTGCGTACTAATGACTTAAAACGAGCCACGTGATTAGGTGCAAATTCGGGAGCCAACGCAATTACCACCTGACCATGGGGTAGATCCATTAAGATAGTATTTTCAGGCGTCAATACTCGCCACTCGCCATCAGTATTGGCTTGGGTTACGTTAGCGAGACAAAGTGTAAAAATAAAAAAAACGACATGATAAAATTGTTTGTTCATTAGAAACGAATACCTATTTTGTCGGCGAATAAATAACGCGATTTAATTTTCAGCAATATTATAGCGTGATATCTACACTGATTGGGCAATGGTCACTGAGCATCTGCGACTCTTGTAATTGTCCTGCTGGCTTGCCATAACCGTGAACTATCGCGCTATCCGCAAGGTAGGCTTGACTGATAATAGGCCCCGCCACCACATGGTCAATGGGATCAGGGTAACGAGGATGACAACCCACCGTATCGTGGGTTAAGTTACTAAACCCAGGCAATAATGGGTTGTCGTCTAATTGTTGAAAGAAATAGTTATTGGGCTTTGCGAGTCTGTGATTAAAGTCTCCCAACACTACATAAGGGATATTACTCTCTGCCGCGTCTTCCATCCAATTCTCAAGCACTGGCGCTTGACGTGAGAATGTAGCACAAGCCGACCGACTTGATTGACGGTAATCATCAACAAAACAACCACTTTTCATGTGGATAGACATCACCTGTGTCGCCGGTGCCGTGTCAGTTAAATGGATAATCACACCATAACGCAGGCCTGAGTTGTTAATCGCTAAATCAGAAAAATTATCGCTACTGTCATGACGGAAATTAATGCCTTTACGCACAGCAAACCCAACCTTTTGCGCCGTTGATTGTTTACCGTTTTGATTACAGCGATAACCGCCGTTGTGGGGGCGGTTAGACATCACAACATGCCATTCAGACTCAGGGAAAACACGGTTGACCGCTGCAGCCGACTCCACTTCTTGTAAACCAACAACATCGGCATTCAGGGTTTTAGCAAAGCTTCTTAACTCTTCATAATCTGCATCATCACGGGGATAGCAGCCTGAATTATTATTTTCAGCTAGATGTTCAATGTTCCAAGTGACTAATCTAATGGTATTGCCAGAACTGTTTAGATTTTGCGCTACCTCGGTGGTTCCATCGTCCGCAACATCATTACTGGTGCCTGTATCCGCTGCCGCATCATTATCAGTGGTTTCATTAACACTATCACTAGTTTCTTCAGCATTCGTGTCATCACTATTGTCCGTGTCCGGTGCTATGGAATCATTGGTTACCGAATCGGACTGATAAATTGAATTCAATTTTGGTAGGCCGCCGTCACCACCACAAGCGCTCAACGCGATAACAAATACCGTAACTAGGAAACTTCTCACAAGATATTACTCAACAAAATAAATTAGATGGGTAGTTTACGCCGTTTGACCACTAACACAATAAAGCCCTATTAATTAGGCAGATATAGCAGCGTCCAGATGGAATGAATGGTATACACAAAAACATGTTTTGGGTGATCTAGAAAATGCAAAGGAACCGCGTTAGCAGCCCCTTAACTGTTTCATTTTACGCCTAGGAATTGGGCGTTTACTGGCTATGCCTGTGCAATTATTCTGTGACAGTGAATGACCACACATCGCCTTTGATAGCCTTACCCTGCGCATCTACCGCATCCACTCGCCAAAAAACTTTTTGTCCTTTGGTGAGTGGTTTAGCAAAGCTATAAATATTATTTTTACCGACAAACTGGCCCTTATAAGCTGGGCTGTCTGTGGTCGCTGTTGCTACCTTATTGGCATTTATTGACCAGTAAAGATTGTGGGTTTTGGCACCATATCCACCCAACCACATCAAGTCAGCATCTTGCTTCACATTAACACCGTTGAACTTGGGTACTGGCGTAGAAGCATGGGCATATTTAAACCCTGGGATCCAATATTCACTGTCGTTAAATTCATAAGGCCCGACGTCTCGTTTGTTGACCTGCTTCTCTGCGCCAGTGAATGGCAATTCGCGCCACGGAACATCTGTTTCTTTTAACACATAACCTGAATCAATAATGCTGGCTTGTTTTTTAGGTCTAAAGTCTAGGTTTTCAGGGTCACGCAATACGTCATTTGGGTCTGCTAAATAATTCGAACGCAGGACAGCCATTAATGGCGAAGGTTTGCCACGTTTGGAGGTACCATCGTCGAACTTGCGCGTGTTAAGTTCTGTTGCCGCTTTCCACTGTGCTTCTGTGGCTGGAGATTCTTTCATCCAGTAGGTATCTGTGATGATGGTTTTATCTTCTTTTTTACTCTTCTTCTGCACTGGCTTTTTCCAGTCATAAAAACCTGTGGAGTAACCGGGTACTATATTGTTCGCCACCAGTGTTCTTTCGTTTTTACTGGCCCATCGCTTCATGTTGAATAACTCAATGGCGCCGTCTCCCACCAACAAGTTGTTGTGGATCAGGTGATCATCGCCTTTTACTGCAAACCCGCCAGGCGTATTCCATGCAACGTTGTGGCTCATTTCACCAAAGGCATTGGCATAAGCTGGAAAGCTCCCAGAGTCAAATCGGTAAGAACGCTTGGGATGGTCATGGGACCAGTTGTAGCGATAGATGAATTTTTGACGGCCACCCATTTGTAAACTGGCACCGTCATACTGTAAGCCCCCGAAACGGGAAATGTTGTTCAATTCATAGACAGAATCAATGCCACCGCCCTTGATGCCAACAGACGCACCGACATCACTAATAGTCACTCGGCGCACGAGTGAAGGACGGTCAATACTCATAGAGCGTGAGTCAAGGCCAAGGGTGGTTTGTTGTGTTTGATAAATGAGTACATTATCTAACGCTAGGCCAGTACTTCTGCCCTCAAATGCGTTGCCATCTAGGTACTGAAAGGTACAGTTTTGTAGACGGTTACCGTATGAGGCTGCGCCCGTTTTACGATTATTTTTATTTTCAATCCGAGTAGTCACTGGAATATCAAAGTTATCAACCACGAACTTGTGATTAGAACTGTAACGGAAGTTACTGTCGGCAAGGGTTGAGTGCTTCACATGCTCAAGCAATGCACCTGCACCAAAAAATTCAAAACCTTTAACATCAACGTATTGACTGTCTGTTAGAGTTAATTGGAAATCTCTTCGTTTACCTCTGACACTACCTGGTACAGGTTTTTGTCCGTCTTGAGGCATGAAGTAAACCGTTTGCGTGTCGTTGTCATACCACCACTCTTGAGGGATATCTAAGGCGGCCAAACCCATGACAAAAAACTGTAATCCAGAATGGCTACTGCGACGGAACTTTTTATTAGCCAGACGCCAGCCTATACGGTTATTCAGATAACCCAAGGCTTCTTTTTTGATTGAGCCACTGCCTTCAAAGGAAGTATCATAAAACAATGAGTTTTCGCCGGCTTTGTGTTCAGTGATTTTACTCGCCCAGCTTCCCCATGCGTAACTCATAACAACCACGTTATCTTTAAAAGACACACCTAAATTGGCCAGGTTTTCCTCACGATGTTTTAAATTACTGCGATCATACTTAAGCCATGCTTGAGACTCATTCAAGGTGTTTTCCGTCGTCAAACCGTCGTCTAAGCGGCCTTTTTGCGAAGTATATTCCGCTCTTCGTAACACGAAATACCGATCAAGACGCCAAGGATCATCCCAGCGAGCGTTCGGCCAACGAGCATCACTCATGAGTGAATTATTGTGAATTAATGAGAATATTGGCTGGTCTAGTTTTAAGCTGTAGAGTTTGCCTTGTAAGCGTTCCCATTGTGCAGGCTGTATCAATTTACCGGCATCTGAATCTGGCGTGACTAGCTGCCAATTATTTGGCAGTACATCAGTTCCATCCATGACAACGGTTTCACCCGGTACTGGTGCTATAGTAATGCGCTGTTCAACGGAGCCATTAAGATCGGAAACTTGCATTGGCTGGTTATAACGCCCGCCTTTAATAAACAAGTTATCACCGGCACGGAGGGCTTTTCCGGCTCGCTTCAAGCTTTTGAAGGGTTGCTCGTAGGTACCCTTATTTTTATCATTACCATCATGGGAGAGGTAATAGTCCTTGGCAAATAAGCCATGGGATATAATTAATAAGATTACTGCTGAAACTAAAACACCACTCTGTCTCATAAATACACTCAATAGTTGTACATTATAAATAAACATCACGTTACAGTATCACAATTGTGATTTTAGCCACATATGATTTTCAATTTATTTACATGAATTTTCAATGGCTATAAAGTTATTAGGTCTTTACTACTGAGCGCTTGGCAGGGTCACAGGCTTGAAAGAATAGAATCAGTGGTTAATATTCTAGTCGCCGTATTTTGGTATACCTTACATTCATTGACTAGACTTAAGGTATTGTTTAAACGAAAAAAATAAAGGTAAAGAGTTTGCCTATGTCTCAATCGTATGTTTTAGCCATTGATCAAGGAACGACAAGTACTCGCGTAACGATTTTTGATGACCAGTTTAATACTGTGGGTAAAGGCCAACAGTTAATCAACAGTCACTATCCTGAGAATGGTTGGGTAGAGCAGTCCACCGATGCTATCTGGCAAAGCGTATTAGACGCATATCAACAGGCTTTACAACAGAGCTGTGTGCATCCCAGTGACATACATGCATTAGGGATCACAAACCAGCGAGAAACCACGGTCATTTGGGATAGGGCAACAGGTGCTGCCATTTATCCTGCTATTGTCTGGCAAGACAGGCGTACTCACGCCATATGCAAGGACTATAAAGATAACCTCCCTGAAACCTGTGACAAAGTACATCAAAAAACAGGATTGTTTTTGGATCCTTATTTTTCAGCGACGAAAATCAACTGGATTTTAGAACATGTGAACGGTGCCAGGGAGCGTGCAGAAAATGGTGAACTGGCATTTGGTACCATTGACTCATTTTTACTTTGGAAACTCACCAATGGACGCTATCACGGCACAGACGCCACCAATGCCAGTCGCACATTATTATATAATATAGATAAGCATCAATGGGATGAGGAGTTACTGGCACTATTTAACATTCCCCCTGCACTGCTGCCTGATGTACAAAATTGTGGCTATGCCTTTGGTCTAACTGATCCCGCTATCATGGGTCATGCAATCCCTATTAGTGGTATCGCCGGCGATCAACACGCCGCACTGATTGGCCATGGCTGCTTAAAAACTGGCAGTGCCAAAATGACTTACGGCACCGGTGGTTTTTTGATGGTTAACACGGGGCAAGAGCGACAACACTCCAACCACCAGTTACTCTCCACTATGGGCTATCAGCTGGACGGCAAAGCTATTCACGCTCTGGAAGGTAGTTTGTTTATGGCGGGTGCCACTATGCAGTGGTTACAAGAGCAAGTAAACATTCTTGATAACGTCGCAGACAGTGAATTCTTGGCAAAACAAGTTCAACTTGATCACGGTGTTTATCTAGTCCCCGCCTTCACCGGTTTAGGGGCGCCCCACTGGCGACCTGATGCACGCGGAGCAATCTTTGGCCTCACCCGTAATACAGGTAAAGCCGAATTGACCAGTGCGGCATTGCAATCTGTGGCCTATCAGACCTATGAACTGATCACTTGTTTACAAGCCGATGGAATTGCCATTAACAGCCTCAGTGTCGATGGTGGCATGGCTAAAAACATCTGGTTAATGCAGTTTTTGGCAGACATATTGGATATTCCAGTGCTAGTGCCAGAAGATACAGACACGACACTCAGAGGGATTGCTAACGTAGCTGGATTTCATGCGGGAATTTACCCTAATTTAGCCCCAGAAAAGCAAGCAAACCAACAACAATTCAACCCCATTATGAGTGCAAA
>JBELHI010000046.1:9504-17400 GCA_042091475.1 Alteromonadaceae bacterium | reverse complement strand
CATCAGCTGCACCATTTGTTGCAGTTAATGTCCCTTCATAACTGATGAACTGAACGACATTACCGCTATCATTGATAAGTGCGAGACCATCACTGCCGCCGTTTTGTAAGCCACTCATAGGGAAGTTTAATGTACCAAAGCCACTTTGTTGATTTGCAATAACACCAGACAGATTAATGGTTTGATACACGGTACCGCCGTTGCCATTATAGGCTTCAACACTCCAACCTGACAAATCAATACCCGCGTTACCGGCGATTTCAACTCCCTCATTACTGTCAGAGCTGGCATTGTCATAATGAAATTCGTTGATCCAAGCAGTACCTGTTGGCACTGAACCACCGTCAGTTGTTGCAGATACTCGCGAACTTAAAGTTGACTCAGAGCCATCCGTTGCAACTGCCGATACAGCATAGAAATAAGTCGTGGCGTCAGCTAAATTACTATTTGTGAAACTAGCTACATTCAGTACTGACGTGTTTAGCTTAACTAATGTCGCTGATGCTGAGGATGCACGATACACGTTATAACCTGCAAGATCCGACACGCCTAAATCACTCCAAGCGAGTACAATCGAATTTTGACCACCAGTAGCACTCAAGTTACTCGGGGTTGCAATACCACCAGTACCACCACCCGAACAATTATTTTCGAACACGCACGAGACATATTGAGGGTTATCAATGAACGGGTTCCGGTTGCCTTGATAGGCATAAATTGTGTCATTGCGACGACGCTCAAAGTCATCAACAGGATCTTCATTATGCCACTGAATCAAAACAGACTTTGAGCCCATATAGCCAACAGAAATATTGCTGCCCTGGGCAGAATTGTCAACTAAACTCAAATCGTCAGTCAGTATCAAATCTGGCTCAGCTATATTAGTCACTCCGTGATTACCGCCAGCATAGCGAACATCAAGGTACATCAATGCTCGGGCAACATCGCCGCGGCGTCCAGACCATGTTTCCCAGACACCTGTGGTGGTTTGGTTTGCTTCAGCAGCTGTACCGCCTCGACCGTTATTGGCGTCAGTCGGTCTCGCTTCGCAAGCAGAATTGCAGGTCCCGTACTTTTTATCATTACGACTAAAATTATAATCGTCGTGAGAAATAAAAAGGTGGTGGATGTCTGAATAAGGGTAGTTAGTGCTTCTATCAATAGGAAAACCATATGATTTTGGCCAACTATGCTCGCGATTATAGAAATCGTTTCCCCTGCCCTCTTTTACAAAGCTCTCATTCTTATAGACATCAATCACATTATTTACATTATCAGGATCTTGATCTGCAATTTCCAATACATCCCATGTGTCCGTTGCAGATGAGGTGTAAGGAATACGCGTATGATCATCAATGATCGCATGTAAGGTAGTTCTTAAGGTTTGTGAGTTAGTTGTATCAACAGAATTATAATAATTTGTTGGAACTGTGGCATGTGCTGCCATTGAGGTCAGCAATGCGGTGGCTGCTGACATTGATATGACCAAACAACGTTTAAGTTTCATTGTAATTCTCACGTTTGTTGAAGGTTAAATAATTATTTCTTGTGCTAGTGTAATGACTAGACTCAAGGCTAAACCAAGACGAAACAAGTAACTAAAATTTTGTTACATTTTGGATTGGTACTTTTACATGAGAAGAATGAACAAAATATGACAGTTTCATATCGTGGGGGGAGGTGTTGTTGAGGAAATTAATGTAATTAAATTAAGACAAACGATTCAGTACTTAATAAACATTATTAACAAAATTTTATACAACTAAAGTAGTAAAAAATTACAACGATAAATCAACCACTTAAGTAAACAAAAATTTGTTAATAACTACAATATATTGTGGGTTTAAAACGAAGAAAAGCTTGGAGTCTGTGCTTGCTCTATTTATTAAATATTTATTACAATTTCAATTCATGTCTCTAACTCACTGTTGCAAAATACGTTTTTGTTTGTTTTTTAAACAATGGTTAGTTCTGTTTGGCAAAATGGAGGAGGCAAAACGCCCCCTCCGTTGATATTAAAGTCCTTTACTATTGGCAATGGGGTAATGACTACCAGACAAGGCATTGGCCGTTTGTATACCCGCCATGGTTGCTGCTTCCACACACCCTGCATTTAGTGGGGTTTTAATCCAGTCACCGGTAATATAGAAATTACTAAAGCCTGTTTGGTCAGTCTCTAGACGCGTGATACTGCTATTTGTAACAGACAGAACATAACGCTCTGACGGATCAACATTGGCCCGCCAATACTGACTGTTGAACCGTTCTTCACCAATACTATCTGAAAGATCCACCAGTACCCGCCAATCAAACTCTCCGGGTTGCGCAGCGTCTGGCCATAAATTCCACATCTGATCTTTCAAATTGCGTAACGCGTTCTGTTTTACTTGGTCAGCACACTGTAATGGGTACTGTTTATCCGACTGCGGTGGGTATTTTGCCATTGGCATTACACTACAAAAATAACCAATGCTATTAACCCCAACGGATGTTGGCCACGTTTCTTTGTCAATCACCTGATCCATTACCGCCCAAGTATCAAAGGGTTCAACAAAACCACTCAGTACCGGATGCTCATCAGGATTTTTAGTGTTATCCCAACCTAGGCCTTCAACTGTGGTATTACTCCATACTTGATACGCTTGTGTGGCAACGGTTTTTACTGTTTCAGTCATCGTTTTCAGAGCGGGACTTTGCTGCAGTAAAGACGGTGCAATATGAGGTAAAGACGCTATTGAGATCCCGCAAATAACCTGATGAAAATCCTGCCCTACTCGCAATGTCTTTTGCTTTAAAGACTTACCTGTATTTTGTTTATATAGCTCAGGCCAATCACTCCAAAACGACTCTAAATTAACACCATGTTGTTGCAGTAGTTCACTTTGCTGTTGCTCAATTTGCGCATAGTTAGGTCTGTCTGGCCAACAGTCAATACTGCCGTCAGCGCCCACTACCGGTACAGATATTAACGGATTATACTGGTCTTCCCCAGCTTTTAAGGAAACCTGCTCGGTAATATTAATTGCCGTTATTTTACCATCTTGAGCGGTAATATTGTCTACTTGATTAAAGAACTCAAATTTTACCCCGCGCTGTTTTAATGCCTGATAATAGGGGGTAAAGATCGCGTCCCCCATACCGGCCTGCATTTTCCACATGATGGCACCTTTGTAATTAAGGGCTATTTGCATCATGCAACGCAACAATGTTCCTGCTTCCGCGTTAGGTTTGCTAATATCGCCATCCTCATAGGCAAACACTAAGTCATAAAACCCACGCACGGGTGCTGAGTTAACCGTGTACTCTTCATTCGCGCCATGGACAGTGAGCCATTGCTTAAAATCGTAGTGATTGATAGCATCAAAACCTTGGGTAAATACCTTATCTTTGACCATTCCAATCAGTACGGTTAAGCCTAAATCAGCCATAATAAATAGACGTCTGATCTCCGTATTGTCGTTTAGCACATCGGTAAATTCTTCCTTTAACCAATGCCGTAGATTGGTTAAGGTCATGCTCAACACTGTATGTTCAGTGCTTTCTAATTGCTCCCACATTGCAGGCAGTTTTTGAATAAAATCATGGAGCCCCTCAATGCTATCTCTTACATCATGCACTAATTCATGGCTTTCACATTTTACTTTGTTGGCAAATGCTGCCAGCCAACCCTGTCCATTTGTATCTTGTTCGTGGCAGGGACGCGCTACCACACTGTGACTTTTCAACTCACCAAGCAAAGACTTTAACCACATATACCCCGTTCGGAATAAATCCCATGCATTTAATTCGTCATGAACGTTCCCCAGGTGCAAGTCATTGGTGGGAAAATTTAACTGCCAGGATTGCCAGTTATTTTCAATATCCTCTTCCAGAACAATATAACTGTGTGGGTGGAACACATCATCCAGACTGCGCATTGGATCACCCTCAGGTCTATTGAGTTCAGCTAACGCCTGGCGCATAGTGCTAAACGCATTATCATAAAATCCAAACCAAATGTGCAAGCCATGCTCTTGAATGCGATTAGCAATGTCAATATTACGACCACTTGCTCCCTTGCCGCCAAGTCGCCAGCCCAACTGATAAACGGTAATATCATACTGATTCTGCCAACCTGGTTGATTAGTTAGGTAAAAAGCACTTGTCATGGCGGCAACACCGCCCCCCAGAATAGCGACTTTTTTGGGAGCGATGACGCTATTGTTAATAAGTTCTTCACCGGTACCCACAGTAAAATCAAAATCCAAGTGAAACGGCAAAATAACGTCTTGCTTGCCATTGGCTACACCCAAGGTTTCAGCTAGAGGGAAACTCGCCACAGGATGTACATCCATGGAATATTTATTGCCACTGAAGCGTATCGAGCGTATCGCATCAACCGTAGCTTGGGCACTGACAATCGCCTGATAAACGGCTTTTTCTCCAGCGCTGTCTGGAAATTGTTTTAGAAAAATTTGCGGCAACGAGCGACTGCGTAATATATCAAACACATCCTCAACAAAATCAACTGCCAAATGCCAGAAATCAGGTATATGGGAAACCAAATCAGCAAATTCACCCACCCCCTCGGCTAATTCTTGGATGACTGAATCATCGCCGTCTGAGACTTTTTGTACTTCCATCAACTTGCACCATGCCATTTCAGAATCAGCTGAAAAGGTTTTAAATGCATTCACGCTACAACTAAAATAATCTGCTTTTTCCGGATCCTCTGGGATGTCATAACGACATAACACCTTCGGATAACCATACAATTCACGACCATTTGCCATAGCAATACTGTTATCAACAAAGATATGGTGAGGAAACACAAAGATATCCTTCAAGCGCGTTTGTCCATCCACCTGTTCAAACTCACCCACGGTTATCCAAGTTACAATATCAACTTCTGGCAACCAGCCCTTATCACGGTCAACCGCTTGTGCCGAATAGGCTTTAGCCACACGTGTGTAACTGGTCAGTACATAAGGACTTAACACCTGATACCTAGGACTATTATTGCTCACGGTGTTTAAGCACTGATCTACGGTGTTTTGCAGGGCTGTGATGGTGCCCTTAACAAAAAAGCCATACAAACTCGCGCGACTCAAAACTAAGGGCGATTGCATGATGACATTACCGGGATAATTGATATAGGCGGGACGCGCTTGCTCTGTCATTGTAAGCCTCCTTGGCTCTAGCTTGTGTTTAATAGGACTATCTTGTCATTATCCTAACAGAGCACAAACACAAGAATCCAGATAAAAAGCGATAAAAATCAATCGCATATAAACTACATCAGAGTATATTAAAGACAATAAAATTAACTTACAGGGTAATAATAAGAACTATTAAGACGTCCCCGTTGACTAGACAAGAGATTAGAGCTGACAAAACATAATGCCATAAACACTGTATATTTAAAGGCTTACGAAGAGGTAGCGAAACCTTTAAATCACTGGCGATTAGATTGGTGATCGCAGATGAGATGGTTAATTTAAGGTACAAAAAAGGCGGGATAACCCGCCTTTTTAATACTACCATTCACTTCAACGCTTTATATTAAGCAGCTTTCTCAGTGTTTTTCACTGCCTGCTTACCCAAAGTGCCTGGCTTGAATACATCAGTACTCAATGCCTTGCGACGCAACGCATCAGCGCGCTTCAGTTGCTCTGCTTCGTGCTCTGTAATTACGTCTTGCTCCAATGCGTTGACAATGGTCTCTGTCAACGGTGTTTTCGCCGGTATTAGCTTAGCTTTCTGTGCCTTAATGATTTTCTTCTCAATGGCAACGTTGTCACCCATAGCTTGGAAGGCTAATTCCACAATTCCTACTGGGTCGTTCTCGTCGTTCTTGTAGAAACACAAGTGAGTCAAACGATCACGCATAACACCAGGTTGCATCAAACTCATGCTTACGTCTTGAGTGATATCATCTGTCGGCATTTTATAACCAATACCCCATGGGAACACCACACGACGCAATACATTTGCCACCAAACGGTTGCTAAAGTTAGCAAAGTATCCATCAAATGCCTCACCAATCTTAAACAACACACGTTGCATAGCGTAATGGACGTAGGGTAAGTCTGATACCTGACGTCCATCATCCTCATAACGCTTCAAGATTGCTGAACCAATGTATAACTGGCTTAACACGTCACCCAAACGAGCAGATATCATCTCTTTACGCTTCAGGTCACCGCCTAGAATAAGCATTGAGAAATCAGCACTTAAAGCCAATGCTTTAGACATACGAGTCATCTGCTTGTAGTACTGCCCTGTTTCTCCAGACACAGGGGACTTGGCAAAACGTCCACCCGTTAGGCCGTGGCCTAAGCTCATTGCGAAGTTGCCCGTGGCAAATGCAATGTGTTTCATGATTAAACCGTCAAACTTGGCTAATCCACGTTCTGCATCTGTATCTGAGGCAGCTTCCATTTCACCAAATACGTAAGGATGGCAACGGGTAGCACCTTGACCAAATATCATCAAGTTACGAGTGAGGATATTTGCACCTTCAACAGTAATAGCTACGGGCAGACCGAAGTATTGGTGCGCTAGGTAATTTAGGGGGCCAAGCTGTACCGCTTTACCGGCGTGAATATCCATTGCATCATTCAACAACTCACGGGACATTTCTGTCATATGGTATTTAGCAATCGCTGTGACTACGGCTGGGCTTTGGCCTAAATCTATCGCACCTGCAGTCATAGTACGCATAGCTTCTAGGGTGTAAGTAAGACCACCTATTCTACCCATACCCTCTTGAACACCTTCAAAGCGACCAATAGACAAACCAAATTGTTTACGTACCGCAGCGTATGCACCGGTTGTGCGGGCGGCAAGGTGTGCGGTTGCCGTGGCTAGGGCCGGTAGTGAAATACCGCGACCGGCAGATAAACACTCAACCAGCATTGACCAACCTTTACCCACGTAATCTTCGCCACCAATAACCCAACTCATTGGAATAAATACATCTTTACCTGACGTTGTGCCATTCATGAAGGCCATGTCTACTGGCAGATGACGGTCACCAATGTTAACACCATTGTGATCCGCAGGGATCAGGGCACATGTAATACCAATGTCTTTCTTGTCACCTAACAAACCATCTGGATCGCGCAGTTTAAAGGCTAGACCAAGCACTGTAGCAACAGGTGCAAGAGTAATGTAACGTTTGTCCCATGTAAGGCTAATACCTAATACTTCTTTACCTTCATGCTCGCCTTTACATACCACACCAAAGTCAGGTATTGCGCCTGCATCAGAACCAGCTTCTGGGCCTGTCAGTGCAAAACATGGAATATCAGTACCGTCAGCGAGACGAGGTAACCAATAATCTTTTTGCTCTTGCGTACCATAATGCGTTAATAATTCACCAGGACCGAGTGAGTTTGGTACCATAACGGTCACTGCGGCACTTAAAGAGCGACTACTGATACGAGACACGATAGTAGAGTTAGCGATGGCTGAGAATCCCAAACCTCCAAAGGAGCGTGGAATGATCATGGTAAAGAATTTTTCGTTGCGCAGATAATCCCATACCTCTTTTGGCAAATCCTTGTCTTCGTGAACAATCTTATAATCATCCAACATAGCTAACAGCGTTTCTAGCTGGTTGTCAACGAAGTGCTGCTCTTCTTCGCTCAGTGTTGGTTTTGGATAATTATGCATGGTTTCCCAGTTTGGTTTACCAGCGAACAATTCACCTTCCCACCAAACACTACCAGACTCCATGGCTTCACGCTCAGTTGTTGACAACGGCGGTAATACCTTTTTGAAAATACCAAACACAGGCTTGATAATGAGGCTTCTACGAATACTTTCGACGCCAAATATGACGCCGAGTGCAATTAATAAAATCAGTAATATTGTCATGTTAATGTCCTAGTTTAATTAACCAATTGCTAATGA
>JBELHI010000046.1:0-9404 GCA_042091475.1 Alteromonadaceae bacterium | reverse complement strand
AAACACCAGTTTCAAACACGTGTTTGAAATATACGTTTAATTAACATTTGACGCAAGTAAATTTCAAAAAATAAACGAACATGGGTGACCATGAAAAGTTAAACAATTGTTTTTCATGATATAAAATTAGGCGCACAAAAAGCGAAATTACTTATCAAGAATAGAACATCTACTTCTTATGTTAATTAAATTCGTCTATTCATAACGTGTGTAACAACATATGCCATTAAAATAATTTGCAGTAGGTATGCCCAATCAACTTTATCAGCAATAATTCCCCACTTCTAAGCTCAGTATTTCACAACAAGACCGGCATTTGCGTGATACGCGTTCAATTTAATACTTTGTTACATTTGTAATTAATCCTTTTGTTAATGTTTATAAATGATTCAAGTAGAATGCGCCTCGCCCTAGTTCCTAAGGAAATAAAATGATACCTATTAATAAGTTAACAATTTCAATATTGGCATTACTCTCAGTGTCGGCTAACGTGTCTGCAGCTGATACCAATCTCTCTTATAACTTTGTAGACGCGGGCTATGAAAATATGGCGCCACCAGATGACAGTGATGGCTTTAATGGCTTAACTCTCACAGCAAGCAAAATAGTTTGGGACAACGTATTTGTTACGGCTGGTTATTCAAATTTGAGCCATAGAGAAGAGCCAGATGAATATGATGTAGACCAATCTCGCCATAAGCTTGGGTTTGAGACATTTAAGCTTGGGATTGGTTACGCTAAGGCCTTAAATGATTCAGTGGATATTTTCACAGTTCTTAGTATTTTTGATAAAGACCTTCAAGCTAATGGAATTGCTATGTCATTAGATACAAAGACTTACGGGGTTGGCTTGCGCAGTGTTGTTTCCGACAACGTAGAGTTAAACACCCGCCTGTCATATCATGATGTTACAGATACCGATTTGAGCGGCTCGGTATTTGAAGTGGGTGGCGTTTACAAACTAAATGACAAGGTGAGTGCAACTGCCTCGTTTGCCAAAGACAACGGCTTTGAAACAGAGCATATCAAAGTGGGCGTCAGGTATTACTTTTAACTCAACCCCTAAAAGCGATGAGACACTGTTGACAACAGTTAACCGCCAACAGTGTCATTGTTAATTCAGTTATAACCCAATGCCATTCTGTTATCGCATTCAGTCTTACTATTGGGTTGACTTGTGCTATCCCAGCCAATACTCTGCAAGGCTAGCGGCCAATTTACAGTCGCCAAGATTAGTTGTGGAAATAATAAAGGAATAAAAATGAGTGATTACCGTGCAGTGTTGGATAACTTAAGAGTAAAAATAACCGCATTAGATAAAGAGTTATTAGAGTTACTATCACAACGTCAGTTACTCACCAATCAGGTTGCAGAAACGAAGATTGCTGCACAAATTCCAGTTAGAGATGTGAAACGTGAAGAAGCATTATTAATTGAGCTTATAAAAAAAGCTGCGCCACTCGGCTTAACGCCTCAGTATGTCACAAAATTATTTCATACAATTATTGAAGAATCTGTACTCAACCAACAAAAACTGTTGGCCAAACACGCTAATCCTCGGCGTGACAACGAACAATATCGTGTCGCGTTTTTGGGTGACAAGGGGTCATACAGCTACTTGGCAACACAAAAATACTTTTCACGGCGTGGCATTATAGAAGAAATTGGCTGCGCTAGTTTTAAGCAAATCATAGATACGGTGGAAAGTAATGAAGCGGATTATGCGGTACTTCCAATTGAGAATACCTCGTCGGGCAGTATTAATGAAGTCTACGACCAGCTACAACATACCGATCTGTCTATCGTTGGTGAGCTAACTCACCCAGTGAAGCATGCGCTACTCGTTGCGGTAGACACCCAGCTGGAAAATATAACCACCTTATACGCTCATCCCCAGGTATTTGCGCAGTGCAGTAAATTCATCGAGGCATTGCCCAATGTTGAGCTAAAGACCTGTGACGCGTCATCCGCAGCGATGGCTATGGTGGAGACATTAAAACAGCCGAACGTTGCTGCAATTGCCAGTGAAGCTGGCGGTAAGCTGCATAATTTACACGCGATACAAGACAACTTAGCCAATCAAAAGGAAAATCACAGCCGGTTTATTGTGGTTGCAGCTGAGCCTGATGTGGTTCCCCTCGAAGTACCAGCCAAAACCACATTGATCATGTCCACTATTCAAAAGCCTGGTGCCCTAGTAGATGCATTGATGGTACTCAAAGCAAATAGCATTAATATGACAAAGCTTGAATCACGCCCTATTAATGGTAATCCTTGGGAAGAAATGTTTTATATAGACGTGCAGGCGAACCTGCAAGACGGTCCTTTACAGATTGCATTAAAAGAATTAAAAGCAACCACGCGTTTACTCAAGATACTCGGGTGTTATCCCAGCGAGGAAATACTGCCAACCAAAGTACCCATGACTAATGGGTTAAGCTGATTTGGTAGAGAAATGCGCCCATCGTCGGAATTTTTTAAAGGCCTAATAGCTGTTTTGCCCTTGTCTGTTGCCGTAGTACCTTGGGGAATACTAGCCGGTTCCTTTGCCATGGATATTGGCATGAATATGCTTGAAGGACAAGCAATGTCAGCGCTCGTTTTTGCTGGCTCTGCGCAATTAGTCGCCATGGGGATGCTGAAATCGGGGATTGGCATTGGTAGTATACTATTGACTGTATTATTTATCAGCGCCCGACATTTTCTTTACGGCATATCATTTCGACAACACATTCAAGTCTTGCCACTCAAATGGCGATTAACTTTTGGCTTCCTGATGACTGACGAGCTTTTTGCACTTTGCCACGACAGCCAGCAGCGTTCGTTCCGAAAGTGGTATGCATTCGGCGTAGGATTGGGGTTTTATCTGGCATGGAATATCGCTAGTTTTGTCGGTATTGTCATTGGCAACCAAATCCCTAACATCGAGCAATACGGTTTAGAATTTGCTGTCGCAGCAACCTTTATTGCTATTGTCGTACCCATGATACTGACACGCGGGCAACTTTGCTGCGTTCTTACCGCCAGTATTTTATCTGTTATATTTTCTTTCTACGAAGTTAATGGCGGGCTTATTATTGCGAGTATACTCGCTATGCTTATAGGCTATTGGGTTGACAACTGTCTCATGCGAGAACCTAACCATGATTGATATTATATTAATGGCCTTGGTGGTCTATTTTACCCGCTACTTTTTTCTTGAGCCAAAACTGCCAATAAGGTTGAATCCAAAAGCGCAAAAAATACTGAGTTACTCCAGCTTAGCCGTCATGCCCGCCATTGCCGCCCCCATAGTGTTTTTACATCAAAACCAACACCACGATACACTTTTTATCAGTCCGTACGTTATTGCTGCAGTAGTGGCAGTTGTTATCTCATGGAAAACACGTAACGTGTTACTCACCACCATAACCAGTATGCTGGTCTTAAGTTTGCTCATACACTGGTAACACCCTTTAATTGGCATCTACGTAAGCTGCATTTGAATTTCTTCAAGTACCAAACCTGTATTTTTCATAACAAGCTATAAATTAACCTAGCCACGGGTATCACACTACAACCTCATAAAACATCTAAAATTGATACTTCATTAAAATTAAATATCCAATTCTACTATAAAAAATACAATCAACTCTTTTTAGTTATACAAAGTAATACCTTTAATTGTAGTACCAATATTGCGCGATTTAATATTGTATATAGTATTTGTCATACTTATTACTTGTTACATATTATTTAAAAGGTATTACTTATGAGAATGTTTCAACAGATCGCTGGATTATCTTTACTAGCAGCACTACCCACATCAGTATTAGCTGGCAGTGAACATAGCCCTAATCACGCAGGCGTGATTATTGGTTCAGCAGAAATTAAGGGCAAGCAGCAAAATCTTTTGGGAATTGAGTATCAGCGTTTCATCGCCCCCTCATGGGCTGTTGGTGCCAGTTATGAGGCGGTAGAAACGGCATATCAAGGTGATGAAATGACTATTTCTACCGCCTCTATTTTCTGGTACCCCACGCAACACGTAAAACTGGGTATTGGCATTGGAAAAGAAACAATAACTGGAAAACATCCGCACTCAGAGTCCTTGAAAAGAGCAACCTTAAGTTACGAAATTCCATTTGACGTCTTAACGATTGCGCCAACTGTAACCGTCGACAAGTTGAAAAGCACCGAGGTTGTTGCTGCTGGTATCGCGTTTTCAGTTTCATTCTGATAGGAGCTCATTATGCAACCAATACATCAAATTGTGTATGTTAGTAAAGCCAGCACCCGTCCAACTGCACAAAATTTAGTAAAACTTCTTCAACATGCCCGTTCCAATAATACCGAAAAGGATATTACCGGGCTCTTGTTGTACAACGGCTACGGTACTTTCATCCAAGTTATTGAAGGAGAGAAGAGCAATCTTGAGCTCCTATTAGCAAAAATAAAAGATGACACTCGTCACACCCGAGTGAACATACTCAGCGCAGGTCCGGTGGTGACAAGAGACTTTCCTGATTGGCAAATGGGGTTTAGAGATCTTCACGCGCACACCGTATTACCAGTACATGGATATTCAAATTTTCTTGAGGCGGATGACCATGCTGAATACCTCTTTAAAAACCCTTCATTGGCACTAAAATTATTGCGTCACTTTAAAGTGAACTAACCCTGGGAAAACGACAATTATGATTAAACAACTTAAAATCGCTCACAAAGTATACCTGTTAGGCACTGTTATGATGACAGCAATTCTTAGCATCGGCATACTTGGTATGGTAAACCTTATTCAGATAGGCGACAAACTCACCCTGATAGAGAAAACTGATATTCCACTCAATCAAAAACTGAGCCATATTGAAATATACCAACTTGAGTATTCCCTCGTAGTTGAGCAATTAATAAGTCATAGCTTACTAGAGATAAACACAAGCAAACAAATATCTCAGCTCGCAAAAATTGAAAAGAAATTAAACACTGAGGTTGATCAAACCAATAACTTATTGAGCGTAGCAAAAAATGCGACTGATGATCTTGAACATCTTCAGGTAATAACCGAACTAGAACAGAACCTAAAAAAGCTCCCTGACATTTTAGATACAAGTTTTGCACAGGTAAACGAATTAAAACGAGCACTTTTACAAAAGAATATCGATAAAATTTCATCCTTGGCATTGTCTTTGACCGACTTAGAACAAGAGGTTATTGAGCTTATTGATAAAAAATTACAGCAAGTTGAGAAACTTACTGTTTCGTCTTCAGAAGCTGCAAAACTGTCTGAAGAGAAAGCACTGTTCCAAATTGCCCTATTTACATTTGTTGCATTTGTCATTGGTATTATTGCCCCCCACTTCATTGCTAAGATGATAACTCAACCCCTTTCTGTTTTTTCTGCCACAATGCGCGACATTTCTCAAGGCGATGGTGACTTACGGGTTACCTTAGATGACACAAGACAAGATGAACTCGGTGACGTCGCTAAGCATTTTAATAATTTTACCCGTGTTCTCAGGGAATTATTAAAGAAAACTAACGTTGAGGCTGACACGCTCGGTAAGTCATCGGAAACCGGTTTATCGTTAATGCAAACAACGCTCCAATCGGTAAAACAACAACATTCTGAAACACAGCAAGTGGCAACTGCGGTTGAGCAAATGACAAACACAACCCGAGAAGTTGCTAAAAGTACCGCTAACGCTTCTCAAATAACCGAAGATGTAAAATCTAAAGTCATGGAAGGTAAGCAAGTCGCAGAGGATACCAAGAGCATTGTTACGCAACTCAGTGAGCAAGTGTCAGAATCAACGGAAGTTATACAAGTGCTTGTCAGTGAAACCAGTAAAATTGAAGGTGTATTAGCGTCCATCCAAGGTATTGCTGAACAAACTAATCTTCTAGCATTAAATGCAGCAATAGAAGCCGCACGTGCAGGGGAATCAGGCAGAGGCTTCGCAGTTGTTGCAGACGAGGTGCGCTCCTTGGCAAAACGCACACAAGTCTCGACCATAGATATTCAAGAGCTTATAAACTCTCTACAAAAAGAGGCGCAGAATGCAATCAATGCCATGGGCAAGGGTAAAGAAAGTGCGATAATCTGCCAAGACAGAGCCGCTCAAACCGCAAATACATTTGCTTTAGCGGCAACTTCCGTTGAGGAGATCTCAGATATTAACACCCAAATAGCCACCGCATCCGAGGAACAATCCGCCGTATCTACAGAAATTAACAACGCTTTGATTAGTATCAGTGATATCGCGAATAAAACCACCGAAGGAACACAGAAGACATCGATAGCTAATGAAGAAATTGCTAAAAGCTTGATAAACCTTCACAGCCAACTTAACAAGTTTCAGATATAAGTATCAATTACAACGCATACTTATTTAAGTAAACGTAAGAACTAGCTGCAACAGCCAATACAACAAGCGGTTATAATGCCAGTCGTGACTGATTAGACAAATCAACAGTGACTAGTATGGGGTTATATATCGCTTTCTTTCCCAAACACCGCGAAAAAAAAATGATGTAATATTACAGTGACCATTTGTCACTGCATAATTCACTCCATGGGACTGGCGCAACGTTGGCGGGAAAGATTTCTACAAGGTGTTAGGTAACATGCAAATTAATGGAGACAAACTGTCTTGTATGTAGAAATTTAATCCTAAACATTATGTATATTGATTTAATCTAAAACGTGGCAATTTATTATGTTTTTAAATCCATACTACACACTAAAATAAAATACCAGACCTCTATTTTTTATACATATATTAAAATTTTTGTGTTCGTAGAATTAAGTCACCCAAAATAACTTACATGACCCAAAATGCACATAAAACATATTGTAATAATTTTCTTATCGCTGTTACCTTGCTCCATTAATGCATCAACATACTCCCCTTTAGTGGACACTGTCAGAGATTTTTTCACCTGTATGTCCTACGGTTTAGATAGTCCAAATTGTATACGGACAAGCAGTCATGGTGTCATTCATCAACCCGTGATAACTAACCGCGTATTCGTAAAAAGTTCGCGGGCCGAATCGACTCACGATTTACACATTGCCTCTATTCACCGCACGCCGGAAAAATCTGCGCTGCCTTTTAAAATATCTTACTCATTGTCACCCCAAACACTTTACACTCAGGCGTATCAGACAAGCTTTAAACCCGGGCCACAGCACTATGGGGCTATGTCGAGCAAAGAATTACTATCGCGAATCAACAAAATTGATGAACTTATACAAAAGGGACTTGTTTTAACCTGTGGTGCCTTAGTAAAGTCCCATAGAGTTTTTGATATTGAGCAAATAAAAAGCTCACTGGCTGAGCACATCGCACTAACAGAACGGACCGAAACAAGAAGGTTATCAGTTAGACAAGATTTGCATAATATTAAACAGCAAAAAGATGCAATATTAAACTCGATTAGAGATGAAAAAAATAAAGTATTCCAACGGTTTTGGCTGTTGTGGTATTGGCAAATTCACATTCACATACTGGAAAAAAGGGAAGCAATACAAAAGACACAATTAAGTAATATACTAAGTATACAAAAAAACCTAACCAAAACGACAAGGCACCGGCGCTTAACGCAAAGCCAAAACGAAAATGCTCAATGTCTCAACGTTGTCGCCATCCAGAGTCTGTCGTCCTCAGATAGTCTTTCAGAAGCACACAATATATTACCTAATATGATTGGCGTACCAATTGCAGAAATACCTACACCAGGGCTAAACACGCTAAATTCGTGGGACTTAACCCAGTTTTCAACACCCTCCATAGAAAGTGTACTTTCAACAAGTTCAATAAATGCATTAGATATACAGCTATTACCCAATCACTCTTCATTGGGATATCCCATTTATTCAACCAATATCCATGCGCAATTTGCCTTGAACGTAATTGATAAGCCCTTGGCAAATGACAGCTTATTTAAGGAGCTGGCGAGACTGCTTAAATTTATCAATCATCCCAACAATCCTACACACGCTATCTTGCTGTATCGCACAGACGATACATGGACAGTCGTTCACTTGCACAATGACCGAAGCGATGACGATACGCCATTAAGCTATCAGATCGCCTCAACCGATCAATCGTTCAATACACGTCAAACCGAAGCACACATATCAGCCTACTTAACAAACAGGGCACGACAAATCGTCACAACTTTACATACTGAATATAACTCAATATCGTTTCAAGATTACGCCCACATCACTTCACCTGTTATGGCCGTATTGCAAATGCAGTCTATGCTCATTGGCTCGAACATTCTCGAACAAGAACACTTTGCAGACCGTACATTGGATAGCACACTCAATGAATTCATCCTTACTATGAGTTCAAAAAGCCTCCAATTACATCACCAGTTATATGGCTCTATTGATGAAGATAGACCAATAGATTGGCCAAACTACAGCCAACAAGACTTTATTAAGGCTAAGAAACGTTGGAGTAAGCATACCCACGAACTTATTAGCGAAGCCATACACAGGTCGCCAACAACCTATGAAACAAACAAACTTAGCTGGCAGATCAGTGAAGCAAAGAGCGATACGTTCAATCGGATTCACCGAAATGCACTAATCAATAGTGCTACATATACTGAATTATTACGCAGTTCTGAATCACACCAAGACCCGGATACCTGGCTTAACACCGCGCACTCGGTGGACGGTTTTTATCAATTGTTAAACGGTATATTAGGTACACTACAAGTCACTGATATATTCCCACCGTTAAATAATTTACAACTCCTGCTAATCAGTACACCCCTTGTGACTGTTTATAGTCCGCACCTATTTAGTCCACTCGGGGCACTAGCAAACATCTGCTCTACCCCATCCTCTGAAATGTGCAAAAAACAATTAGAACAAATGAATATTTCATTTATTCTAATAGCGTCGGCAATGCTGTACCAATCCATTATAACCGTGAACGATTCCTTCGAAGCAGGTCTATTACAAGACACTCAAAAACATAACATGGCCACTTTAACGTTGTTTTTTGGGCAACTTATCAAGGCAACCACAGCAGTAAAGAATTTATGTACCGACGTAACCACTGTACAAGACATTACAACCGACCAAATATTACAACTCAACTGCAATGGCCCCACGTTGTTAGTATTTGAGCGCTTATTATACGGCGTTGATATCCTATTGGCCGGACTCACAGGATTGTCTACTTTGACACCGTTAATCAACACTCTTTCCACATCCAAGGAGCTTAAGGCCAGCCAGTATACAATGGACCTCGTTGTCGGCTTTGCCGCGTTATGGATAACCAACCAATACATAAACACCAAACATAAAACCTATTTAGCAAACCTACTCGCACGCTTAAAACACCTCGCAGAAAGTAACGACTATTCAATCCCCTAAGCCGCACACAACTGCGAAACTATGG
>JBELHI010000045.1:0-17413 GCA_042091475.1 Alteromonadaceae bacterium | reverse complement strand
AGAAACACCGTGTTTGGGTTGTTGAAGCCAATCTTAAAGATGAGTTCCGTCATGTGTATCAAAAGCGTGTCTTCTTCTTAGATGAAGATAGCTGGCAGGCTCAGGTTGTTGACATGTACGATAACCGTGGTGATCTATACCGTGTATCAATGGCATACGGCTTAAATTATTACGAAGTACCGACTCAGTGGTCTACACTAGATGTTTATCACGATTTGAATTCACGCCGTTATTTGGCTTTAGGCCTTGATAACGAAACAAAAATGTATGATTTCTCGGTTGAGTTTAACGATGGTCAGTTCACATCGAGTGCATTAAAGCGCGACAGCAAACGATAAATTATTGGTAGTGATTGACAAAGGCCGTCTTGTACGGCCTTTTTACCCTTGTAGAATATATTTTATGAATCTAAAGCAAATTTTTATCGCAGCCAGTGCTTTTATGCTTTTCAACGTGGCAGCAACTCCTCTTAATTTTTCCATCCCAAGCCCCTTAGCTAAGCAATCATTGTTGCTTGATATTTCTAAAGCTAATAACGGTTTTGTGACCGTGGGCGAGCGGGGACATATTTTAACAACAGATACCTCAGCTAACACATGGCAGCAACAAAAGGTACCAGTGACTGCCACCTTAACGGGTGTCGCAGTAGTTGGCGAAGACATGTGGGCGGTAGGTCATGATGCCACCATTATACACAGTGATGACAATGGCCAAACATGGAGTTTGCAATACTCAAACCCCGACATAGATAAGCCACTATTAGATGTCTTATTCTTTGATGACAAACACGGTATCGCGATTGGTGCTTATGGTTTGTTCTATCGTACCCTGGATGGTGGTGATAATTGGACCACCGAAATTCACACCAGTCTCTTGTTCCCAGAAGATCAAGAATATTTACAAGAGCTCAAACAAGAAAGCGAAGAAGACTATCAGTTAGAGCTGGAGAGTATTCTACCTCACCTGAATCAACTCGCCATCGATGGCGAACGTTTGTATATGGTGGGTGAGATGGGACTTGTTGCGTTGAGCGATGACCTAGGTAAAACATGGTCAAAAATTGATATAGGTTACGACGGCTCACTGTTTGCGGTAAATGCAAAAGACGGTAACGTGTATATTGGTGGTTTACGCGGCGCTATTTTCCAAAGCACCGACCAGTTGGCAACTAGTCATCGCCTTACAGTACAATCCCGAGTCTCAGTTAATGCGATTATTTTAAACAATGAACAGCAGTATTATATGGGTAATAATGGCATGATCATTAGGGTGCAAAATAATGCCGTAAGCGAATATCAAATACCTGAAGAAAAAGCCATTCTCAATGCCGTTTATCATGCCGATAAAGCGCAGTTTATTTTTGCCACGGACATTGGTTTATTGTCCCAAGAAGTTACTAAGTAGTTATTATGAATTATTTCAATACAGAATCGATACAGCGCACGTTATTTCGTTTTCGTGCGTTATTTCTTATTATTTTTTCCGTGGTTACAGCTGGCTTACTATATCAAAGTACCCATCTAAAGTTGGATGCTGGTTTTACTAAAAATATTCCGTTAAATCATCCTTACATGCAGACATACATGAAGCACGTGAATGATTTTGGTGGTGCTAACAGTATTCTTGTGTCGGTTTGTGATGAATCTGAGAGTATTTTTAACACGCGTTTTATGTCGTCGTTAAAAGACATCCACGATCAATTATTTTTTATTAATGGTGTAGACCGTTCCAGTGTTGATTCGTTGTACTCTTCGTCAACTCGGTTCACTGAGGTTGTTGAGGATGGTTTTGCCGGTGGTCCGGTGATACCTGCCAATTTCAATGCCGAGCGGGCAGCAGATTTGCGCACGGTTGCCAGTAATGTGGACAAAGCGGGCATTGTTGGTCGTAAGGTGTCTGATGATTTTACCTGTGCCATGATTAAGGCTTCACTTCTCGATTTAGACCCAGTCACAGGCGAGAAATTAGATACCCTTGAAATTGCTGAACAATTAGAGGTTCAGCTACGAGAGACGTTTGAAAAAGACGGTATCACTCTGCACATTATTGGCTTTGCAAAAATGATTGGTGATGTTGCAAACGGTGCCACAGATGTTCTTATCTTTTTTGTTATAGCCATTTTAATCACCGCCGTTTGTGTGTATTTATTTAGCCGTTCAATAATACTGACGTTGTTACCTTTATTATGCTCTTTTGTTGCCGTGGTATGGCAGTTAGGTATATTGACAAGTCTAGGTTTTGGTATGGATCCCATGTCCATATTAGTGCCGTTCCTAGTATTTGCCATTGGGGTTAGTCACGGTGTGCAAATGATTAATGCGGCAAAAGCAAGAGTGGCCGATGGAATGAGTTGTTATGACGCTGCGGGTACCGCATTTAAGCTGTTACTAATTCCTGGTGGTGTGGCACTTTTGTCAGATACCATTGGTTTTATGACCTTGTTTGTGATTGATATTGGTATCATTAGAGAGCTTGCTATCGCTGCCAGTATTGGTGTTGCAGTGATCATTTTGACCAATCTTATTTTACTGCCGTTGTTGATGTCATATGCGACAAATTACGGTTCATCTGTGACGCCGAAGAATAACGACCAGCTGTGGGCCAAAATATCTATTTTTGCCGACCGCCGTGTGGCTAAATGGGTACTCTTAGGAACAACCATTTTGTTTGCGATTGGCTTTTATTTCTCACAGCAAATGAAAATTGGCGATCTACACGCGGGGGCACCGGCATTACATGAGTCGTCCCGCTACAATCAAGACACATTCCTCATCAGCGATAAATATGAGATTAGCGTTGATTACATATCAGTGCTGGTTGAGTCTGGTGCTGAAGCGTGTACATTTAACTCACGGATGACAGCGATTGATGATTTCCAATGGCGTATGACCAACATTGAAGGGGTGCAATCAGCTATTAGTTTGCCATCGGTGGCTAAGATAGTGAATGGGCAATTTAATGAGGGTAACCCTAAGTGGCGTGTATTACCCCGCAATCAACAATCCTTGGTACAAGCGATTGCACGTATCCCAACCAGCTCTGGGCTACTCAATAGTGACTGTTCGGTCATGCCGGTTATATTATTTATGGATGATCATAAAGCAGAGACAATTGACCGAGTAGTGAGTGCGGTGGATAAATATGCTGAAGTGTATGCACAGCAAGACCTTAAATTTGTTCTTGCGTCTGGTCCTGTTGGTGTCATGGCGGCAAAGAATCAGGCCGTTAAAGCTGCCCAAGTCCCCATGATGTTATATGTATTTGCAGCAGTCATTATTCTGTGCTTAATAAGCTTCAGATCATTGCGAGCTACGCTCGTTGTGGTTGCGCCATTGTATGTTGTATCTGTATTAGCTCAGGGCCTAATGACCGGTCTGGAGATCGGCCTTACGGTTTCAACCTTACCCGTGATTGCATTGGGCGTAGGTATTGGCGTGGATTACGGAATTTATATACTTAGCAGTATGAACCACAGATTAAAACAGGGGATGTCACCGCAGGCAGCATATATTGAGGCGTTAAAAGAGCGGGGTAGTGCAGTCTTGTTTACCGGTATTACTCTGGCTGTAGGCGTTAGTACCTGGGTTTTCTCAGCCCTTAAGTTCCAAGTTGATATGGGAATATTGCTGACCTTTATGTTTCTAGTCAATATGTTAGGAGCAATTATAGTGTTGCCTGCACTTTCCAGTTACTTGTGGAAAAATAATTCATAATTTTTTTCATGCATAAATATGTGTTTTGGGGCAAATAGAAACGTTTTAGGTATGTTTTTATTTGCCCTTTGTGCATATATATTACCCTCCTGTCTACGAGTTTAAATCTTAGGCCTTTTCAAATGATTAAATTTATTTAACAATGTTAAAATATTGTTGGTATTGTCTTTTTTGACCCATACTAACTGAGTATTTGAGCCCTTCTACACAGGATACTTTATGTCGATGTCTGATAAGCAGCCTTCCGTTATTCTAGACAATCTTGCTCACCTGATTCACACCCGCGTTAATGAAAGTGAAAGCCAATTGGTCAGTCAGTTTACCGATATTGTTTTTCATAATATTTCACGACGAGATCTCGCGGGTCGTAACGAGAGTGACCTTTATGGTGCCATCTTAAGCTTGTGGAAACAGTTTGTGCAATTTGACTCTTCTGTACCTAAAGTGCAAGTGCTCAACCCTAACGTCACTGATCACGGCTGGCAGTCTTCGCACAGCGTGGTGACTATATGTGTTACTGATATGCCTTTCCTTGTTGATTCCGTGCGTATTACCCTTAATCGTCTTGGTATTTCTTCTCATTTATTTTTACATACGCCAGTTAAAGTTAAACGGGACCTAGTTAAACGTCTAGAGAGTGTTGAATTACCGGCCCATGAGGGTACTGATGAAGCTGCACCTGTAGAAACTGTATTCTTAATAGAAGTGGATAGACTTTCTAGCCAGTCGGCCTTAGACAATATTCAACTAGAGCTGGAAGCGGTATTGCAAGAAGTTAAAGAGACGGTAGATGACTGGCAACCCATGCGTGAGAAATTGCGTGAAATAATAATAGAATATGAAACAGAGGCACTGCCTTGTAGCAAAGAAGAAAAACAAGAAACACTGACATTTTTGCGATGGATCCTCGACGGCCATTATACCATGATGGGTTTTCGTTCTTATATGATCAGTGCTGAGAAGGGAGATTACTGCTGGTATGCCAAACCAAACGCTAGTCTCGGTTTGCTAAAATCGGCGCCCGAGCAACAAGAAAAATCTTTAAGTCATAGTCCCCTTAGCGCTCAGCGAGAAACCTTGAGCAGTAATCCATTAATATTGACGAAAACTAATACCAAGTCACGGATTCATCGTCCTGCATATCTGGATTACATTGGTATTAAACGATTCAATAAAGATGGTAAGGTGATTGGTGAAGAACGGTTTATTGGCCTGTATTCTTCGTCTTTCTATCATTCTAGTGCGATCCACCTGCCAATATTACAGCAAACGTTAAAGTGCGTTGCGATGAAATTAGGCTTTTCTGTGGGTAGCCACGCCTACAAAGCCAGTATGAATATATTAGAGACGTACCCCAGAGATGAACTACTTCAAGCTTCTGAAGATGAATTGGCTGATATTGTCATGGGGGTATTTCAGATGCAGGAGCGTGGTATTACGCGTTTGTTTGTCAGAAAAGATGTGTTTGGCAGATTGTTCTCTTGCATGGTGTTTGTACCTCGTGAAAAGTACAACACACAACTTAGAAAAGACACCCAGAGGCTCTTTCAAAATGCCTTTAATAGTACTGAGGAAGTAGAATTTAACACCTACTTTTCAGAAAATGTTTATGCGCGTACTCATTATATTGTCCGTGTATCCGATAATAGCCAAGATATTGATATAGCTGAGATTGAACGTAACATGACTGAACTTACAAAGACCTGGAATGATAAATTTGTAGAAGCATTATTAGTTGCCCACGGCGAGGCGCACGCTCGCCAGCTTGAAAGTAAGTACAGTGACGGGTTCAGTCGAGGCTACCGCGAAACGTATTTGCCATCTGTAGCCGTTGCTGATGTTGAGAAGTTTGAGGGCTTATCGGACGAAAGTAAATTGGATATGTTATTTTACCGGCCTCAAGAGGAAGCTAGTGACAGTCACGCAGTCAAGTTGAAGCTGTTCCACAAGCATGAGCCTATCCACCTGTCTACTGTGCTGCCAATTCTCGAGAATTTTGGATTGCGGGTTATCGATGAACGTCCCTACAGAGTGAAAACGAGTTCTGGCGAAGTGAAGTGGGTAATGGATTTCTCCATGCTTCATCGAAGTAGCAATAAACTTAATTTACAGATGGCACAACAACTATTTCAACAAGCCTTTGCCAAGGTGTGGAATGGCACCCTAGAAGATGATGCCTTTAACCGCCTCATATTAGGTGGCGGTATCAGTGGTAGAAAGACGACCATTTTACGTGCGTATGCTAAGTATATGTGGCAGTTGGGTAGTTCATTCAGTTTGGATTATATTGCCGCTACATTAGACCGTTATCCGCACATTGCTGATCTACTGGTTAGTCTATTTGAGGCGCGTTTTGAACCCAGTAAAAAGCCATCAGAAGATGCACAAAACAACATCGTCAAACATGTTATTGAACAGCTTGATCTGGTTAGTAACCTTGATGATGACCGGATCATTAGACGGTACATGGACCTGATTAACGCGACGTTGCGCAGTAACTTCTATCAAACGGATGACACTGGCGCTGACAAGCCGTACATTTCATTTAAAATTGCTTCAGACCTTGTGCCTGATATGCCGTTACCTAAGCCAAAGTTTGAAATTTTTGTATATTCACCGCGAGTTGAAGGCGTTCATTTAAGAGGCGGAAAAGTAGCCCGTGGTGGCCTGCGTTGGTCTGACAGGAAAGAAGATTTTCGCACTGAAGTATTGGGACTGGTAAAAGCTCAACAAGTCAAAAACACTGTGATTGTTCCGGTTGGTGCTAAGGGCGGATTTGTATGCAAGCAATTACCGTCGCAGGGTGGTAGGGATGCGTTTCTTGCTGAGGGTAAAGCTTGTTACCAAACGTTTATCCGCTCGTTATTAGATATTACAGACAATATTGTTAATAACGAAATTGTTAAACCCGTCAATGTTGTTTGTCACGACGATGATGACCCCTACCTAGTTGTCGCGGCTGATAAAGGTACTGCAACATTTTCTGATATTGCAAACGAGATCTCCGACAATTATGGTTTTTGGTTAGGTGATGCATTTGCGTCGGGCGGCAGTGTTGGCTATGACCATAAAAAAATGGGGATTACTGCTAAGGGAGCGTGGGAATCTGTTAAACGTCATTTCCGTGAAATTGGTGTTGATTGTCAAACTGAATTATTCACTTGTGTTGGTATTGGTGACATGGCCGGTGATGTGTTCGGGAACGGCATGCTTTTATCAGAGAAAACTGAGTTAGTTGCAGCGTTTAACCACATGCATATATTCTTTGATCCAGAACCAAACGCAGTAACCAGTTATCAAGAAAGACAACGGTTATTTGATGATCCCAGATTAAATTGGTCAAACTACAATACTGACCTTATTTCCGAAGGGGGCGGTGTATTTTCCCGCAGTGCTAAGACCATTCCCCTGTCTACTCAAATGAAAAAATGGTTGGGTACACGTGCCAATAGTTTATCACCAACAGAAGTGATCAATCTCATACTACAAATGAAGATAGACCTGTTGTGGAATGGCGGCATTGGCACTTACGTTAAAAGTGAGAAGGAAACTCATGCAGATGTTGGAGATAGAGCCAATGATAATTTACGCATCAATGGCAATCAACTGCGCGCCAAAATAGTGGGTGAGGGAGGTAACCTTGGTCTTACTCAGCTTGGCCGTATGGAATACGCCTTGCAAGGAGGCAGAATCAATTCTGATTTTATTGACAACGTGGCGGGTGTGGATTGCTCTGACAATGAAGTCAATATAAAAATATTGCTTAATGGCTTGGTTACTGATGGAGAGCTTACGGTAAAACAGCGTAATCAATTGTTGTTTGATATGACAGATGATGTGTCAGAGTTGGTACTTGACGACTGTTACAGACAAACCGAGTCTATTTCGATATCCCAACTTGGTGGCGCATCACAGGTTAAAGAACAATTGCGTTTTATTCACTATTTAGAACGCAATGAACACCTTAACAGAACCCTTGAATTCATCCCTTCAGATGAAGAGCTTACCGAGCGTTTAACCTTGGGCAACGGGCTAACGCGGCCTGAACTATCCGTGTTAGTTGCGTACGGTAAAATGATTTTAAAGGATATGTTTAATATTTCAGAAATCACCAATAATCCGTATCATGGCAAGCTATTACAAGGTGCATTCCCTAGCGTATTACAATCCAGTTATTCTGAATACATGGAACGCCACCCATTGCGCAGTGAAATTATTGCCACCAAATTAGCCAATGACATTGTCAACCACCTTGGATTGAATTTTGTCTCTAGGATGCAAGAAGAGACTGGTGCATCTATTGCTGAAATTGCTCATGCTTATGCGGTGGTCAAAGCAGTGTTTGATTTGGATTCTATTTGGCAGAAAATACAACGTTTAGATAATACCGTTAGTGCCGATGTTCAATTACAAATGCTTGATGACCTACGCCGTTATTTACGTCGTTCATGTCGCTGGTATCTGCGTCATGGCGAGAAAAACGTCAGTATAGAATCGGCCATCAAACGTTACCGTTTGGGCTACAAAAAACTGAGTAAATCGTTAGCTGACAGCTTGGTCAAAGACGAATTTAAAGAGTTAAGTCACAAAGTAAAATTATTGAGTAACAAGAAAGTACCAGAAGACATTGCGATGCATGTGTCGAGTCTCAGTAATATGTTTTCTTGTTTTGATATTGTACAAATCACCGAGGAGTCTAAGTGTAAGCCAGATCTCGTGGCTAAATTGTACTTCACATTAGGGTTTGAATTAGAACTTCACTGGTTCCTGACCCAGATAAATAAACAAGCGGTTGCCAACCATTGGCAAGCGTTAGCGAGGGCCTCGTTTAGAGAAGAACTTGATTGGCAACAACGGTCTCTTACCTCAGCCTTATTAAAACAAAAAGAAGATGATTTGACCGCCGATGCTATATTGACTCACTGGACAGATGATAACCAATCAGCCTTAGCACGATGGAATATGATGATGAGTGAGTTTAAGTTGGGGAATACACACGAATTTGCTAAATTTTCGGTGGCAATGCGAGAGCTGATGTTGCTTAGCGCAAATTCTTAATGATTAACTGCCTATCTCTGTTATAATTTCGGCCTCTTTTAGGGGCCGTTTTTTATACTATTGCTGACGCAAGGGAGTTAATAACATTATGTTTCAATCATTAGCGCAACACTTCTTATTGAGCCAAGAGCCAGAGTGGTCTCATGATTTAACCATTAATTTCCTTAAAAAAACCCAAAGAAGCCCGCTGGCTAAACTTTACACACAGACGGTTGACGATTCACCCGTGGAACTGTTTGGCTTAACCTTCAAAAATCCTTTAGGCCTAGCCGCCGGACTGGATAAAAATGGCGAGTGCATTGATGCATTTGCAGCAATGGGCTTTGGTTTCATTGAAGTAGGTACGGTCACGCCAGAGCCGCAAGATGGTAACCCAAAACCACGCTTATTTAGAATTCCAGAAAAGCAAGCCATCATAAATAGAATGGGATTTAATAATAAAGGCGTGGATTACCTTGTTGAGCAAGTTAAGCAAGCTAATTACAACGGTGTGTTGGGCATAAATATTGGCAAAAACAAATGGACTACTGAGCAAGATGCGTTAAATGACTATCTGATTTGTCTTAAAAAAGTGTATGCCCATGCAAGCTATGTCACGATTAATATATCTTCGCCCAATACCCCTGGTCTGCGCAACTTACAGTATGGTGAAACCCTAAAACAATTAATTAGCGGATTACAGCAAGAACAATCCAGACTCAATGAGGAACATAAGCGTTATGTCCCGATGCTGATTAAAATTGCACCTGACCAAACGGATGAAGAGCTAAAGTCTATTGCAGATACGTTTGTTGCATGCCAAATTGATGGTGTGATTGCTACAAATACGACGTTGGACAGAGATACGGTAGAGGGACTCCAGCATGCCTCTGAAATGGGAGGGTTGAGTGGCTCGGTATTAACTGCCAAAAGTCAGACAATAACCGAAAAATTAGTTAATTTACTGCCAGCGTCTATCCCAGTGGTTGGGGTGGGCGGGATTGACAGTGCGACAACCGCAGCGCAACGTTTGAACTCAGGGGCTAAACTAATACAATTATATAGTAGCTTTATTTATCAAGGACCGCCCTTGATTAAACATATTGTCAGGGCCCTATAGTAGACTCATATATTCAATTCAACACGGATCATTAATGGTTATTTGTGGTATGTAATTACGCATATTTCAATCTTGAGGAATAGTAGTAATTGTATATAATACAATCAGTAACCAATAATTAGTAACGACGATAATGCTGACACCGACGCAACAATGGCAATGGAATTTTGACTGGCAGTCAGACTGCTTGTGTTTGTCGTTGGGTGATGATTGGAGTTTTGTAACCGCATTTAGTAGTAAACAGTTGACCAGAGCTGAATGTGTAACTCATGCATTTTCAGTGGAAGAATGTCAGTTTTACACTACCATATTAGAGCAACTTCAACTCGCACAAACAGCGATGACCAATGCGCAACTGATGCAAATTGCCATAAACGCAACGGCATATCGTTACTTTGGTAAAGAAATATCACCCAAGAATTGGTATTTTGATGCTGGCGTAGGAAGTGCGGAACATGAGATATTGGTCAGTGTTGCCGTGGATGGGAAAAATTTTAATGCGGTGGTGATCAGCCATGCTTCAGCATTTTCTGTTTGTTTGTTACTAGATAAAAGTACCACGACAAAAACAGGCAAGCAGTTAGCCCAATTTAGTGCAATAAAATTATGTCCAAGTACATTTTGGCCCCACACACTGCAAGTTGCATCAAATACGCCTCTTAAGTTCGCTTAATGTCATATAAACACAACTAATTTTACCAATTAGGTCTAAAATTCCGTATAATCAAGCCGTTTTATTACTCTCGGAATATTTATGTACAGCTTTCTAGTCACCACCGCTCGCGGCCTCGACGAACTTCTGCAAAAGGAAGTTCAATCTCTATTACCTGAGCACACGATCTCACAAAAGCCCGGTCAGGTAAGATTTGACGGTGAATTGGTTGACGCATATACCGTATGCCTCTGGTCACGATTGGCTAACCGAGTTCTGTTGGAGTTGGATGCTTGTGAAGTAAAAGATGCTGATGACCTGTATCAGTTAGCTATGTCCATTGATTGGTTGTCCCACTTTAGTGTACAGAACTCGTTTGTGATTGACTTCCTTGGTACCAACAGAGTAATCAACAACAGTCAATTCGGCGCCCTTAAAGTAAAAGACGCTATCGCCGATCAATTTAATCAGCGCGTTGGTTCCAGACCCAATATTAGTAAACAAGATCCAGACATTAGAATACAGTGCCGATTGCACAGAGATAAGCTGACAATATACATCGATTTGTCCGGTAAAAGCTTACACCAACGTTACTACAGAAAAGATACGGGGCGGGCGCCTTTGAAGGAGCATGTGGCAGCCGCCATATTGATGAGAAGTGGCTGGACAGAAGATATGCAGCAACCGCTCATAGATCCCATGTGTGGCTCTGGCACAGTAATTATTGAAGCTGCTCTAATGGCCACCAATACCGCACCTGCCTTGAAGCGCAACCATTGGGGTTTTACTGAGTGGAAGGGCCATCAAGCCGAGTTGTGGTATGACTTAGTTGCCAAGGCTCATGATGCACAAACCACGACAACCAGTCGCTTTTTTGCCAATGACATTGATGGCAGATTAATGCGAATAGCGCGAGTAAATGCTGCCGATGCAAAAGTAGAGTCATTAATACAATTTAGCCACAATAATGCCTTAAACATGGTGTCACCTGTGCAACAAACGGGGTACATGGTATCAAATCCCCCATACGGCGAACGTTTGAATGATATAACCGATTTACTTCCGATGTTTGCAGAGTGGGGCGTGCATTTAAAGAAAACCTTCAAAGATTGGAAAGTGTCGTTACTGACGTCAAACCGTGAGGTGTTGAAGGAGTTGCGCTTAGTCTCCGATAAACATTACAAGCTGATGAACGGTAAGTTGGAGTGTCAGTTGGTTAATTACCGACTTGACGAAAAAAACTGCGAAGTTTGGAATCCTGGCAATGAAATGCCAGATAACGATTTTGCCAACCGATTAAAGAAGAATAAAACTAAACTAAAAAAATGGTTAAAGAATGCCAACACGGATTGCTACCGTGTATATGATGCTGACTTACCCGAGTACAACGCGGCGGTAGATATCTACGGTGACTTCGTGGTACTACAAGAATATGCAGCACCAAAAGAGATTGACCCAGCAAAAACCAAAAAACGATTACAAGAAATGTTACGCAGCTTGGCACCTGTTCTGCAGGTGCCTAATCATAATGTTGTACTGAAAGTCAGAGAACAAAAACGCGGTAAAGCCCAATACGAAAAGTTAGCGACCCAAGCAAATATCTTCACAGTGCAAGAGAATGGTGCACAGTTTGAAGTCAACTTGAGCGACTACCTAGACACGGGGTTATTTTTGGATCATCGAGATACCCGTAAGCTCATTCAAACAAAAGCAAAAGATAAACATGTATTGAATTTATTTGCCTACACTGGCAGCGTGTCAGTGCATGCGGCTTTAGGGGGCGCGGCATCGGTAACCACCGTTGATATGTCTAATACGTATTTGGATTGGGCAAAACGCAACTTTACATTGAATAAACTTCGGGGTCCTTATCAGTTCGTGCAGGCGGATTGCCTGCAGTGGATTGCAGAACACCAACAAGGTTACGATTTACTATTTATTGATCCACCATCATTCTCAAATTCTAAACGTATGTCTGACACATGGGATGTGCAACGAGATCATGTCACTTTGTTGCGCAATGCCCTTAAATGCTTAAACCCAGGTGGTGAAATTATTTTCTCTAATAATCTTCGTCAGTTTAAAATGGACATTACCGCGTTGCAGGAGTTGGGCTTAACAGTTGAAAATATCTCTGCAAAGACCTTGCCTGAAGACTATAAACGCAATCCAAAAATTCATAATTGCTGGTTGTTAAAGCATGACAACTAAGTATGTTTTATATTCTACTGATGGGTGTCACCTCTGTGATCTAGCCTATGAGTTATTGCACCAACAGGGCATAGATACTGACACGCAAGTTGTTGATATTAAAATTTCAACACAATTAAACGAAAGATTTCGTCAGTCTATTCCAGTACTTGGTAAAAGCGTCGACAATAGTCTGTTGTACTGGCCATTTAGTGCCACTGATTTGGAAGAATTTATCCTTTGAAAACGTTAATTCAACTTAAAAATGCTCAACTCGCATTCGGTCACCCGGCTTTGATAGATGGTGGTGAGTTACTGGTAAAAACAGGTGAACGTGTTTGTTTAGTAGGGCGTAACGGCTGTGGTAAGAGTACCTTACTTAAAGTTATAGAGGGCAGCCAAATTCTAGATGATGGACAACGTATCATCACGAGTGATGTGGTGATTTCTCGACTGCCACAAGATCCGCCAATTTCCGCTGACATCTCTCTATATGACTATGTCGCTGAGGGGTTAGCTGACGCAGGCCAGTTACTGAAAGACTACAACCAACAAATCATCGTGGTGTCAGAGACACCAACGGAAAAAGAGCTAAACAAGCTTCAGGCGTTACAAACTCAACTTGAAAATAAGAACGCATGGAAATTTGAGCAGCAAATATCTCAAGTATTAACGCAGTTGGAATTAGAGCCTGATACGCGTCTAAATCAACTGTCTGGTGGTTGGCGTAGAAAAGCCGCCTTGGCTAGAGCGTTAGTGACTGCGCCCGACATTTTATTACTCGACGAACCTACCAACCACCTAGACGTTAATATGATTAAGTGGCTAGAGAAAACCGTGACAGATTATCAAGGTGCTATCGTTTTCGTGAGCCATGACCGCGCATTTATTCGAAATATAGCAACAAGAATTGTGGATTTAGACCGCGGACAGTTGGTGAGTTTCCCTGGCAATTATCAACAATACCTTGACAAAAAAGCTGAGTTACTGGAAATTGAAACGGCGCAAAATGCGGAGTTTGACAAAAAACTAAGCATCGAAGAAACCTGGATAAGACAAGGTATTAAAGCACGTAGAACCAGAAATGAAGGGCGGGTAAGAGCGCTCAAAGCATTACGAGATGAACGTGCTCAGCGTAGACAACGACAAGGAAGGGCACAAGTTCAGTTAGCAGGCGCAGGCAATTCAGGTAAAATCATATTTGAAACTGAAAAAATGAGCTACGGATTTGACGATAAAGCCATTGTTAAAGCCCTTGATTTAACCATTACTCGCGGTGACAAAGTTGCTTTTGTAGGCAGCAATGGTAGTGGTAAAAGTACCTTGATTAAACTGCTTCTGGGAGACTTAGAGCCACAATCAGGCAGTGTCAAGCGGGGCACCAAGATAGAATTAGCGTATTTTGATCAACACAGACAGCAGTTGGATATTACAAAGTCAGTGATTGATGTAATAGCAGATGGGCGTAAAGAGATTGAGATCAATGGCGTCACAAGACACGTGATTAGTTATTTACAAGATTATTTGTTCACTCCAGATCGCATTAATGGTCCTGTCTCAGCCTTATCTGGAGGCGAAAAAAATCGATTACTATTAGCTAAGTTGCTAGCAAAACCTAGTAATCTACTCATACTCGATGAGCCAACTAACGATTTAGATGTTGAAACTCTGGAACTATTAGAGGACACTCTGAGTCAGTATCCTGGCACTGTTATATTAGTCAGTCACGATAGGGAATTTGTAGATAATTTGGTCAGCACGAGTTGGTACTTTGAAGGTCATGGTAAGGTGGTTGAATTCATCGGCGGCTATGATTCCATTGAAACATGGTATGACCAACAGAAAAAGCAAAGAGCTCGCTACACTGATAACACGCAACCAGAAAAAAAGGTTGCTGAAACAGCGGCGCCGACGTTAAAAAAAGAAACGAAAAAATTATCTTACAAATTGCAACGAGAACTGGAAGCTTTGCCATTACAAATAGAACAATTAGAAGAAAAAATAGAAAGTCTGCAGCAAGAGGTTAACAAACCAGAGTTTTTCTCTCAAGAAGCCCATGTTACTGATGCACACCTCAAAGATTTGGCTGTTTGTCAGTCAGAGCTTGAGAGCGCTTATGAACGTTGGCAAGAACTTGACGAGCAGACCAATTAAACCATAGGAAATACAACATGAAAATCAGTCATCTAATGACTATGAGTGCTATGGCACTTTGCGCTTCAGCGCAAGCAAATACAAGTTATACAGTCGTACCAATCGAAGATGGCCTTGCAGATCGCGCAGTGTTCAGTATTGCCCAAGGCAATAATGGAGATATTGCGTTGACGTCGCGTGATGACAGTGGGTCATTCTTCAGTAGCTATATCTATGACGGTGAAATGAATTCTGTTGTTGGTTTTGACACCCTTAATGATGAAGGCAATTACGATAAGTTCCTTGTCACTTATGTAAAGTCTATTGCATCATCAGGGACTTATGTTGGCGCTGGATCTGCACCCATTATAGCCGGTGCTTATGTAAATGATTTTAACGACACCGTTGGGTATTTGACCGCTGACTTCTGGCGTCGAGGATTCGTTGTTGAAAATGAACAACTGACGAATTTACCCACGGAGATAGACAGTGTTTACGCTTTTTCAGAAGCAAACAGTATCAGTGAACAAGGGCATATCGCAGGCAGCATGACGACACAAATTTCGAGCTCCCTGCAAACAAGCATTGATAATTGTAATGATGATGAGTTAAGAGGTACACAACCCCTTGAGGCATGTTTGTCGGCGTTATCAAACGGTCTTGGGACCGAGTTGTTGAGGTCAGATTTACTGGTAAGCAGCGTAAGAGAATTGTCAGCGGTTATTTGGACTAAAGATGCACAATCCGAATGGCAATATACTGCCTTTCCATCACTTATTACATTTGATGATGGTGACACTAGAATGGCCTTTAGTCGTGCTATAGCGGTAAATGATTACGGTGTTGCGGTAGGTATTTCACAAGACTATTATCAAGACTTTGTTAATAGTGCGACGAATCAACGGTACATCAGTGTTTATCCCGCCATATTTAAAGATGAAGCAACAACTTCAATCTTGGACGACCTTGAATACAGTTCAGGAACCGCAGTTGACATTAACAATAGTAATCAGGTTGTTGGTTATGGCAGTAAAGTGATTGCGGGTGTTACCACAAAACAATTGTTTATACATGACATTGACACCAACCAAACCATTTATCCCAACAGTATCGGCAATGGCGCAGATAGCATCCCGACAGCTATTAACGAAAGTGGCGTGGTCGTTGGGTTTGGTCAATCAACTGGCAACACTGGCGGTAGTAGTATTTATACATCAGCTTCTGTGACGCAAGAGCTCACGGGATTTATTTACGATCCTGATATGGGCGCTGATTCAATCATTGACTTGAATACGAAAATCAGTTGCGATAGTCCTTATGTTATTGTCAGAGCCAACGATATTAGTGATGACGGCACCATTTTAGCTGATGCTGCTATTCAAGTAGAGACCACTGACAGTTCAGGTAATTCAGTAACAGTGAGTACCGTAAAAGCCGTACAACTGGTACCTGACAGTCAGGCTGAGAATTGTGAGCCAGTAATCAACACCGACGGAGCCAGTGGTTCACCGTATTGGATGGTATTGCTATTGTCTTTGGTAGCACCTTTTAGAAGAAAAGTATTTCAATAATTTTTAATTAATAATTAATATCTTAACATCTAATGGGAAGTTGGCGCTGGCGGAATATTATTGAATAGACTATTACTTATAATGGTGCGGTTCGCACCATTATAATTATAACTATCGAGGTAAATTGCCGATGAAAAGACAAAAAAGAGATAAACTATCACGGGCGCACTCAAGAGGTTATCATGCCGGTGTCTCAGGGCGTTCTAAAGATGGATGTCCCTATCAAAGTTCTGAAGCTAGATCACAATGGCTGGGCGGATGGAGAGACGCAATCGCTGATAGGCTGGTTGGAGCAACACTCCGTTAAACTGTTTCTCCAACAGAAAAGCTAGCAATAAGCTAGCTTTTCGAGGGGATTACTCCTAGCGCATTAAAAAGCACTAGTATCCTGAAATAAACCAACTTTAAGATCGTTAGCCTGATAGATGATACGGCCGTCAACAGCCACTGTACCGTCACCTAATCCCATGTATAATTTACGTTTTATTACACGTTTCATATTAATAGTGTAAGTCACTTTTTTAGCCGTAGGCAAGATTTGTCCCGTGAACTTAACTTCACCAACACCGAGTGCACGGCCTTTACCAGGACCTCCACACCAACCTAAGAAAAAACCAACCAATTGCCACATGGCATCCAAGCCCAAACAACCAGGCATCACAGGGTCACCCTTAAAGTGACAATCAAAAAACCAAAGGGAAGGGTCAATGTCTAACTCGGCTTGGATAATACCCTTACCAAATTCGCCACCTTCCTCCGAAATATGAGTGATTCTATCCATCATCAACATATTTGGTGCCGGTAACTGACTATTGCCTGGTCCAAAGAGCTCGCCGCGACCACAGGCTAATAAATCTTCTTTTGAAAATTGATTTCTATCGTTTACCATGATTGTCCAATTCTTAAAATATAAAGGAGGTAATCTATATTACTCAATGATATAAAACAACTCCGAACAGTTATTTTTAATACGGGTTCCTGTTAATTAGTAACAGGG
>JBELHI010000044.1:0-18117 GCA_042091475.1 Alteromonadaceae bacterium | reverse complement strand
GGACCGAGGATGTAGGTATTACGGACGCGGGTTCAAATCCCGCCTGCTCCACCACTTTAAAAGGCTTGCCAATTGGCAAGCCTTTTTTTCATCTGTAAATTTTTGCTTGGTCTAGTAATAACATAGATTATTCAGGGACCAGTTCTTGAATTCTGTCTACGGGCTGTTGATTTTGCTCATATACTTGCACCAGTAAACTATCAATGACTGCTAATTGCTGTTCGGGGGAATTCATCAATTCATCAAGATGTATAAATAGACTACCGATGGCATTATAACCAAAAGACGAGGCACTGCCTTTAACACGGTGAATGATCTCAGCCATAGCTGACCACTGTTTACGCTCTCTTGATTTTCGTAGGTTATTAATATCTCTAGATAATGCTTTGGCATAATTTTTCGCCAGTACATCGAATTGTCGTTGGAACTCAGTTTCATCAGGTGAACTGTTCGTCTGTTTCGCCCCAAGGTAATGATGTAAGGTGCGATTAAATTCATCTTGAACAATGGGTTTTGCTAAATGGGCATCAAATCCCATTCGGATAAACTGCTGGACTTGATGAGTCATAGCATTAGCGGTTAGAGCGATCACAGGAATATCTGTGTTCAATTCACGTAATTTACGCATCGTTTGAACACCATCCATTTGCGGCATGTGGATATCTAATAGAATAATATCAAAGCTTTGGGATGCCACCGCCGATAGCGCAGCTAAGCCGTCACCCACATCAACCACATTAGCGTTCATTCGAGATAAATACATTGCGATCAATTGTCTGTTTGCATCGTGGTCATCTGCCAATAAAATACATTTACCTGACAGATCCGGAACTGGCGCGGTAGACACAAGATTTTGAACTCGAGTCATGGCTTCAATATCATTGTTTACCCAGATGGGATTATCCGTCAGGGTTAACGGTAAGCATAAGGAAAAGTTTGAGCCCTTACCCAAAACACTATCACAGGATAATTTTCCATTTAATCCTTGTGCTAAATGAAGGGCAATATTAAGACCTAAACCGGTTCCGCCGAAACGCCGGTCAATACTGTTATCACCTTGTTCAAAGGCACTAAAAACCTTGCTTTGTTGGCTCTCAGTCATACCAATACCACTGTCAGCGACAACCAGCTGAAGCATGTCATCAACCACTCTTACACTCAGATTAACATAGCCCTCGTCGGTAAACTTCAAACTGTTATTCAATAGATTAAATAGTATTTGCTTTAGCCTGACTTGATCAGTAACAAGATATTGAGGTAGCGGATAATCAAAACGAAAATCACAACCCAAGCCCTTGTCTCTGGCTCGTTTATGGACAATTGATTCAACCTGCAATAAGACAGAAATAAGATCGAATTGAACAAATTCAAAAGTAAGTTTATTAGCCTCTATTTTACTTACGTCTAAAATATCATCCAATACCGACAGCAGGTGAGCGCTGTTCTCGGTAATTATATGGCTAAAATGTAGTTGTTTATCCCGTTCAACATCCCCCCATTGCATCACCTCGGCATAGCCCATAATGGCGGTTAATGGCGTTCGAATTTCGTGGCTCATGTTAGCTAAAAACTCAGTTTTACTAACATTAGCCTCGGTTAATTGAAGGTTGCTCTGTCTAAGCTCGTCGGTTCGTTTATTTACTTGAACCTCCAAGTTAACTGTAAGCTCTTTGTTTTTACATTCAATCAAACGCATTCTATAGGCCATTGCAAACGACAATAATATAGCATCTAGGGTACCGCCAATTAAGGTGACCAATTCAGCATTGTCCAGCAGGTCGGGTATCAGACCAATATTGGCAGGTAAAATGAAGCACGCTGGGATTAATAAACACAAAAAAGCACCAACAAAATAACCAGCGGGTTTGAAGCCCTGAATTAAACGCATGACACCACCATAAAGAGCAGCGGCTATCCAAATACCTATAAGCAGTGTAGCCACAGCATGAGCGTAACTTATGTAGACTACAGACAGCAGTGCCATCACAGCACTAATGTATCCATTAATTGAAATAGTCCTAGACAGCTTGGGCATGTGCTCGTCTAAGTTTAAAAAATGAATACAAAACCTGCCACTCAACAAAGGCAAGAGCAGAAATGGTACATAGTGAATATTCAGCCAATGCCACTGGAATAATTCCATGGGTACTTGAAATACCAAGGCCCACGCAATGCTGTAACACAGCAAATAGCAAGCGTAATAAAAGACATATTTCTGGCGGGCGCCAAGGTATATAAAAAAATTATAAATTGACAGACAGAGTAACGCACCGAGGGCTAATACCACTTGTAGAACAAAACCAAATTCTCTGTCTTCATAGTCGGCTTTAGATGTTACTGTGATGGCCGGCTGAGAAGCAAAATAGGGACTCGCTAAATAAATAACCAAAGTAGCGGTTTGTTCTGCAGGCAAGTTAAATTGGCGACCGTATGATAGGTAATATGCGTCATCAGAATAATAACCGCTATTAAACTCATACTTCTTACGATCTGTGTAAATTATATATTGTAGATATTCAACCAACCCATTCTGCACATCAAGCACCCAGTGATTGGTGTCAGTATCGTTTACAATATCTACAACATACCAGTACTGCCCCCCCACTAAAGACAAATTTACAGGCGTTCCTAGGGAGTCTTGCCAAGTTTTGAGTTCACTTTTATTTTCAGGTGGAAGTTGTATACGCGTAGCGTCATACAATACCCCATTGGGGGTAATACTCTGATTGATATACTGAGAAATATTAATCGCAGGTTGTGACGCCAATACGCTATTTGCTACGCTCAAACATATGATAAACACAATACAATAATACTGTCTCCTCATTTAGCCTCCGCGTCATAGACTCAGTCATATAAAGAGCTATGTCGTCACTTTCAATTTTAATTTGAATATCCATGATAACCGATGATTTAATTTATACAAGAAACATTAGGTTACAAAAAATAGATATAAAATTTTAGGTAATTTTAGATTAGACATTGCATACAATAACGGGTTTAATAAATGCGTGTCACTGTCAACTAAAGGAGTAGTAAGACGGTATGTTAAAATCAAGACCTATCAAATATTCGATACGCCTAACATTAGTTACACTGTTTATTGTTTCTTGTACCCTCGTAGCATCAGTCACCTTATTTTTACAGTATTCATTTAGTACCCAACAACTGAAAACAAATATTGTTGAAAAATTTGACGCATTTGCAAAAACCACACAAAGTCATATTGCTCATAACCAGCAAAAAGCCGCTGACACGGTAAAGCTTTTAGCCTCTATACCCGCGATTCATAAGCTCAAACAAAGAGAAAAGCTCACCATATTTGCTCAAGCACTCGCCGATGCAGAACATATACATGGTATTTATTATACTGATTTAGTTGGTAATTTTTTTGAGGTTGTGCGCCTCAGAGATACTGACACTCGCCAAGGTTATGGCGCACAGGACGATGAGCATTGGCTGGTGATGAAAATACGTCCAAAAACAGCACAGCGGCGACTTTACTACTACGACCAATCAATGAAGTTAATGCGAAAAAACATTGAGTCCACTGATTACAATGCCACCAAACGCAACTGGTTTATCAATGCAGAGAATACGATACAACACAGTGCCCCGTACATCTTTAGGTATAGCCAACGTCCAGGCATCACCTATTATAAAAAAACCAACGACAAAGGTGCCGTGATTGGACTTGATATAAAATTAGACGATCTCACCGGTGCTATTAGCGAACGTGTAGAAGAGTTTTCAGGTGAAGCCTACTTCATCAGATCCGACGGTGAAGTAATTACTGACAATCAGCAAATCACAGAATTACACAATACAGCCATCCCCCCCTTGCTATTAAATGCTGAAGAAAAAGCATTAATTGACACTGTGGGGACGTTAACCGTATCTAACAGTCTAGACTGGGCCCCCGTTGACTTTGCTATTTCTGGTGAACCCAAGGGATATGCAGTAGCGCTGGTTAAATTAATTGCACAACGCCTCGGGCTTGATTTTGCTTTTATAAACGGTCATCAGTGGTCAGAACTTACGAGCAAATTTGATAGACAGGAACTTGATGTATTAAATGCAGTATTCAATACTCAAAAAAATAACCTTACAGGGCAACTATCTCTGCCCATAGGCGAACTACCATACGCAGTTTTAACCAATAACCAGAACACCATTGAATCGTCAGAATTCTCCCTTGATATGCTCATCAATAAACGAGTAGCCATTTCTGAGGGTTGGTCCATTATTGATGAAATTCGCACACAACATCCATTGGTAGATATTATCGAGCTGCCTGATTCTTTAGCTGTCATAAATGCCGTACTTGATGGCACCGCAGACGCTGGCATAGAAACGGCTTTTAACGCCTCACAAAACTTAGCGAGCTTTGCAATAGAGGGTATTGCACTGCACCCTCTGCATGAGCCAGTCCTCTTACCGGATACGATTCATTTACTGGTGCAGCCAAAATACAAAGATCTGTTACCACTGATTAATAAAGCGATAACCTCATTACAAATACAACACATACCAAGACTTCAAAAACAATGGTTACGGCATGATCATTTTAAGACTATTGGTCGGCGGGTATTCCCATACTTAGAATATACTCGTCAATACACTAGGGATAACTTTGGCGTACTCAATAATATCAGCCACCAAGGCGAGCAAAAATTTCTTTACCTCGATACCATATCTCCTATTGGGGGTGATCAAATTGCCTTTGTATTGACCAAAGAAGAATTGTTCACGCCGGTCTACGCCCACGTCTACACTAGTATTGGCATTACCCTGCTACTGGTACTACTGCTATTTCCATTAACTTGGTTGTTCGCGTCTCCCATCGTAAAGCCAATTAGTCAACTTGCCGCAATCACAAAATTGATTAAACAACGACGTTACGAACAGGTAAGCATTACCCCAAGCAGAATAATTGAAGTCAAGGGATTGTCTTTATCAATAAAACAAATGTCTGACGAAATGCAACGCCACGAAAAGTCACAACGAAAGCTTATTGACGCTATGATAAAACTCATAGCTCAAGCTATTGATGACAAATCGCCCTACACTGCGGGCCATTGCGCTCGCGTCCCGGAACTGGCGATTAAATTGACTGAATATGCTTGCAAAGATACATCTGGCCATTTCGCCGAGTTTAATTTTAATAGCGAGCAACAATGGCGAGAATTTAAAACTGCCGCATGGTTACATGACTGCGGTAAAATCACAACACCAGAGCATATCGTTGATAAGGGCAGTAAACTCGAGTGTATTTATAACCGCATACACGAAATTAGAACTCGGTTCGAAGTGTTACATCGCGATGCTGAAATTGCTTACTACAAGGGCTATTTAAGTGCGCCAAATGACAAGCAAATATTATTAGATAAACTCGCTCAAACCCAGGCTACACTCAGGAAAGAATTCGAATTCATTGCAAACTGTAATGTTGGCGGCGAATTTTTATCGCAGCAGGATATGGCTGAGATAGCTCGCATTGGCGACCGCCAATGGCAACGTAATTTTGATGACAGCCTAGGTTTGTCACCCATCGAAGAACGAACATATGGCAGTAAAAGTCAATTACTTCCAGTAACAGAGCAGTTGTTATCAGACAAGAGCGAGCATATTATACCACGCCCAGCTCCCTATCAGTGCCCTGAGCATCTTGGCATAAAAATGGACATACCAGAGCATTTAGGTAATCTCGGTGAGCGCTACAACTTATCCATCTCACGGGGTACATTGAGCACAGAAGATAGATTTAGGATTAATGAGCACATTATCAGCACAATAAAAATACTTGATAATATGCCGTTCCCAGCCGAACTTGCCAACGTTCCTCGCATTGCATCTACACACCATGAAACCATTCGTGGTGATGGCTACCCCAGACAATTAAAGGGTGAACAACTCAGTATTCCTGAAAAAATCCTCGCCTTAGCAGATATTTTTGAAGCATTAACTGCCTCTGATAGACCTTATAAAAAAGCAAAATCTCTCAATACATCAATCAAAATACTGTACCAAATGGCTGTTGAAAAACACATTGATCAAGACGTCTTCAGTTTATTCTTAAATTCCGGCTGTTACTTGGAATACGCCAAAGCGTATTTAGACGACGCGCAAATGGATCATGTGGACGTGGAGAAATACCAGTTTAACTCAGCCTCTGCCGCAGGCTATCAGTTTTCTAGTCTAGGTGATACCGCAGCTGTCGTCAGAGATAAATTAAGTAATAAACAAGCATGTAAATAACTCAACCGCCATGACTGGCAAATAGTTCTGCACCTTTGGCAATAAATCGCAGCTGTGTGACCACCCGCTGACTCAGTGTATCTCGCTGCTTTGCTGACAACTCAACTGCCTCAGCGCCAGCACTAAATACTAATTTAACCATCGCCTCTGCCTGCAGTGAAGCGATGTCATCTGTGAGTTTGGTATCAATAGCAATAAAATCCGTAAGTTCTTGAGTAAAATATTTTATTTCACGCGTCACTGCGGTGCGAAAAGCCTCTGATGTACCTGACTGTTCTCTCAACAGTAAGCGAAATACCGTACTCTGCGTAGCCACATATTCCATAAAAGTGTCAACAGACGTCTGTATCACACTACTTTCAGAATTAAATCGTGACCGGGCTTTACGCATCAACTGGCGCAGTGTTAAGCCCGCTTCGTCAACGAGAGTTAAGCCTAATTCGTCAACACTAGAAAAATGACGATAAAACGACGTTGGCGCAATACCCGCCTCTCTGGTTACTTCACGTAAACTAATACTCGACAGACTTCTCTGAGCATCTAACAGTCGAAATGTAGCGTCAATAATGGACTGACGTGTCCTTTCTTTTTGTTGTTGCCTACTCATTGCTTATTCACCTAATACACGCAGAAAAATATTACCCAGACAAGATAACATATTTAGATTAAAAATATTTAGCGTACACTTGTACGCCGAGATATTTCAGCGTACACTTGTAAACTAAGTTAGCAAACTGATACCGTGAGTGTTATGAATAAACCCCCTTTAATCCCCCTTAATATCGCTGTATTTAGCCTCACAGCGGGCATTGCCGTCATTGGTGTTCCATTGGAAATTTTTCGCTCAGGTTTTGACTGGGTGGAAATAAGCATAGCGATTGGGCTATTTATCTATTGTGGTATGTCAATTACCGCGGGCTATCACAGGTTGTGGTCGCACCGCACCTATCAAACCATTACGCCCGTTAAATATATTTATGCGATTGGCGGTGCATTCGCGCTACAAAACAGTATCTTACACTGGTCATCAGATCACAGAGTTCACCATAAACACGTAGACCACCATGACCACGACCCATACTCCGCCAGCCGCGGATTTTGGCATTCCCATATCGGCTGGATGGTGCGTGAATACCAAGCTAAACGTTACACTGATTACAGTAACTGTAAGGACTTACAGAAAGATCCCGTCGTGATGTGGCAACACCGACATTACTTAAGCCTAACCCTAATTACAAACATCGGTGTACCGATATTACTAGGCTGGCTAAATGGCGATATTTGGGGCATGTTATTAATTGCTGGCTTTCTTCGTTTGGTATTGAGCCACCACACCACCTTTCTAATTAATTCAGCGGCTCACAAGTGGGGTAAACAACCTTATACCACACAAAATTCGGCCAAGGACAATGGATTTTTAGCCCTATTTACCTTTGGCGAGGGCTACCATAATTTTCATCATTTATTTGAAGCTGATTATAGAAATGGTATCAAGTGGTGGCAGTTCGACCCAACAAAATGGTTAATTAATGTATTAAGCTATTGCAATCTCGCTAGCAAATTACGCCAATACAGTGATGAAAAGATAGAAAAAGCAAAATTGAAACGGCAATTAAGTCACTTGACTACGGCTGTTGATGACACGCCAAGTTCAGCGCCATTATTAGAAAAAATCAACCTTGAATACGAAGCAATTGTGAACCAATTAGAAGCCTATTACGCGTCAAAAAAGGCGTTATTAGAGAGCAAAGCAAACCAACTATTAAGCGAAAATCAAACGGTGGATATGGTTAAACATTACCAGGCAATGAAAACGAGTTTTAAATTACAAAAAGCAAAATGGCAACAGTTCAATAAACACGTTCTGGCTTATTAATTACACATTGCGTGGGGTCATCATCGCACTACAGCTGAGGCGGTGATGACTATACAGAGTATTAATATCATCCTAGCTATGTAAGTTAAGGGGCTTTATTTTACGGGACAACCTTACTCACTCCTTTAGCAATATCGATAAATCCCATGACAGATTCTCGCTCAACATCCGCGTCTCGGATCACAAGATGAAGTTCTTTTTGTAGCCCTTTGTCACCCAATGGAATTGCGACCACATTAAATACCGAAGCAAACTCCTCAAATAGCCAGTCAGGTAAACACGCAACACCGCGACCAATTGATACCATTTGCAGCATTAAATCGGTAGTTTCAATTGTCTTAAGGCGTTTGGGTAAGCAGTTGGCTGGCGTTAAAAAATACTTAAAAATATCTAATCGAGACTGTTCTACCGGATAAACATAAAGGGTTTCAGTGGCCAAATCTTTTGGGGTTATCAATTGTTTATTTGCTAGCGCATGATCTTGACTGACAACCAATACCTGTTCAAATTTAGACACAGAATAAGATACAACTCCGCTGACTTTGACAGGGTCAGGCGTTAACAGAATATCCACCTCATGATTAAGTAAAGCACCAATACCACCAAAGCGATGGGCATGGGTAATGTCCAGTTCAACATCAGCCCACTCACGGCAATAAGGTTCAATCACTCGTTTTAACCAGTTTGAACAGGGGTAGCATTCAATACCCATGTAAAGAAAGCATTTACTGCCATTGGCAAAATGACTTAACTCATGATCAAGACGTTGTAGCGACGGTAATAAGCGCTCAGCAGCTTTTATGATATGTAAGCCTGCAGGGGTAAATCTAACATTGCGACCATTTTTCTGCCATATCGCTACACCTGCTTGTTGTTCCAACTTTTTTATCGCGTGAGTGACGGCTGATTGAGTTATACAAAGACTATCCGCAGCGGCAGTGACAGAGCCATAATGTTGTACCGCATGTATTATCCGTAAATGGTAACGTTCAATCATTATGTTGTGATCCTGAAAAATAAAATGACTTGGCTTGGCTGAATTTATCTCGTGAAAAGTTTTGCTAACGAGTATCTACTCATGGGACGACGAGACCCGTTAAAGAATCCCATATAATACCAGAACAAACAATGAGATTTACACTTGCAGGTATTTCAGAGGGCTAAATAAACAACAACTGGTGGTGTACTTCAGTCACTTCAGTTACCCCACTAACTAACAACATTCATTTATTGATTAAAACTACTGATGCTGTCTAAGCAATGTTGAAACTTTGGGTTACGTGCCAACATCGCAATAGTCGTGGTTATCCGTTGTGCTTTAACAATCACTCGTTTAATTGGCTTAACAACGTCATCCCACGTTCTTTGTTCATCACCACTTGTGGCGCCAAAGCTTGCCATTGAGAAATCAACGCTGACTTATTAGTTGCGGTCTCTACTTGAATAACGCCAATCATGCCCATCATCAAGTGCGGCGTGCACTTGTAAAGGTACCCTCCGGGTTGTGTAAAAGTAACTGTCACTTTTTTACCCATGCCAGAAACAAATGAATCAGCGCCCGTGGGTATGCCGATAGATTCCACGTTGTGAGTCGGATCGGCAGGAATAAAAGTGACGGTATCACCAGCATCAATGGATAAGAACGCCGGCTCCATCAGCATCATCTGGCCACTGGCATCTGCCGTTAACAACTTTACTTCATGATTTTTAGCTACAGTGTATCCCGACACTACAACTGACAATGCCAATAACGCAATTTTTAAAATATTTTTACTTACCATCTTAATCACTCCATACTAAAATAATAAAGAACCACTAACATACATGCGTTACTACGATGTATTTAGTGGATTAGTTTATCTACCATTTTGCCAAGTCAGTCGTCCTTTAGTATTCAAAAAAACGACGACACACGTCCAATAATAGAATTAAATCTTAATCAGGCGGACCCATGGTAACCGACAAAAAAATTAATGATAGACGGCAATTGGTATTATCGCCAAATCGCTCGTCTACCTGGACCGAAATAAAGTTAGTTGCAGGGTTTATCAGTCTAATAACCTTAACAATCGGAATAGGTTGGGCACTTTTAGGCGCTTGGTTAATACTGCCTTTTGCGGGTTTTGAGGTAATACTTTTAGTCAGTATGCTATATTTGATTGCCAAACAAGGGCTGCGCAAGCAAGTGCTGTATATAAGCACAAATCATATCAATATCTCAAGCGGTATACGTAGCCCAAACAAACAATGGAAACTCAAACGCAAACATACATGCATTTATCATTACCCTCCACAACATCCGGATGATAGCCCCACGATATATCTACAAGATGAAGAGAACAAAGTGAGAATAGGTGAATTTCTCAATAAATCTGATTTACAAAAATTACTTTTATTATTGGACCAAATGGACATAATTATACTTAGACAACATTGGTGGGAGTCGTAACATTGACCGCCAAGGGCAAGTTAAGGTGCTGTGCTGATTTCTGCCATAATAGAACGCTCTGTTTGTTCACCAAATAACGTACTGTGTAGTTCTCCCCCTGGAGCAAAAATATAGGTCGTTGGTAACTGGTTGGGCCTAGGAGCTATGGATTGGATTACCTCATAGTCAGTGACAATGGGGGCATCAATAGCAAACTGTTGTTTTAGCTTTCGCAATCCAGCAATAGGTAACTGGTCATAATTTACCGTTAACACTTCAACGTTAGATAAGGTGGGATCATTTGCCAACATGGATAACGCGGGAAGCTCTCTAACGCAAGGGGTGCACCATTCCGCAAAATAGTTAACCACCAGCCAACCTTTGTTTAACTCAATAAGGCGCACAGGCGGCGCATCTAACAATGCAATTTTTTGATGATATGAGGCATAACTACTTATCCCAAACCAGACCGACATCAATGCGGCAGTAATCATCAAAATCCCTCGTAAAACACTATACCTCATGAATTTCTCCCTGTACTATGACGTTACTATTGAAGCGACCATCAAAGCTAAATCTGTTATGTCAATGATAACCTTTTACCATAATCCACGCTGCTCTAAAAGTCGTCAAGCCCTTGCATTATTGGAACTGCAATCTTGCGATGTCACGGTCGTATTATATTTAAAAACACCATTAAACGCGAGCCAACTCAAACAGCTAGCGGGTAAGCTTGAGATTAGTGACCCACGAGCCATGATGCGAGTTAATGACCCTGACTATAAAACCATGGGGTTAAATTCTAGTGACATTTCCGCAGATGATCTTTTTACTGCGATAGCCAATGTGCCGAAATTACTCGAGCGTCCAATTGCAGTGCTTGATGACAAAGCCTGTATTGGCCGACCGCCTGAAAATATACTAGCGTTACTATCATGAATAAAATATTAGTACTTTATTACAGTCGCCATGGTGCAACCAGATCACTCGCATATAAAATAGCACAAGGTGTGGAAGCCGGTGGTTGTGAAGCGGTGTTACGCACAGTACCACAGGTTAGTGCGAATAACGAACAGGTAGAAACTGAGGTACCAAATACTGGCGATCCGTATGTCAGTAAAATTGACCTGATAAACTGCTCAGGTTTGGCATTGGGTAGCCCCACCCGTTTTGGCAATATGGCGGCACCCATGAAATACTTTTTGGATAGTACATCTGATATGTGGTTAAAAGGCAGTCTCATTAACAAGCCTGCCTGTGTATTTACCTCATCTGGCAGTATGCATGGCGGTCAAGAATCGACACTGCTAACCATGATGATCCCGTTACTGCATCAGGGAATGGTGATTGCAGGACTACCCTATACGGAGCCGGCTTTGCACGACACCTCGACTGGCGGTAGTCCGTACGGTGTGACTCATGTCGCAGGTAAGACAGAAAACCGTGGTCTAAGCAAAGATGAACAAACCCTTGCCATTGCTCAAGGTAAGAGACTAGCTATGCTGGCCTCATCACTGGTCGACATTAATGGGTAAATTATAATGCACAGTAATACACGAATTTTCCGTCATCTCGCGCTGTGGAGCTATTTGGGTTTAGTGGTATGGATACCCTGCTGGTATTTATTGCTGGGGGCACGTGACGGCTATTCAACAACCTTCATTGTGTTATTTTGGTTTTTTCCCTTGGCACTGCCGGCAAAAGGTATTATCACGGGTAATCCCTATACTCATGCATGGGCAAACTTTATTGTGATGATCTACTTTATGCATGGACTCACCGATATTTACGCGAATAGTCACCAATGGCATTACCCATTGATCGAAATTATTTTGTCAACCGGGATGCTAATAGGCTGTTGTTTTTTTGCCAGAATGCGTGGTAGAGAATTAAATCTAGGGTTAAAAAAATTAAAAGATCTAGAAAAACATTAAGCGAGAATTTGCTTAACAAAGGGAATGGTCAAGCGCCGCTGTTGTTGTAACGAAAGGCGGTCAAGTTTGTCTAATGTCAGCATCAAGGTAGCGATGTCACGCTGACCATGACTTAACAGGTATTTGGCAACATCAGACGGCATGTCCAGGCCCCTTTGGCTTGCGCGCAAACGCAACAACGCCTCTCGCTGAGAGTCAGTCAAAGGTTTCAAATGAAAACTCACCCCCCATGCTAGGCGAGAGTTCAAATCTGGCAACTCGAGTGCTAATTGCTTAGCGCCCATTGATGCGGTGAATATTAGATGGCATTTGTCAATTTCTCGGGCGCGATTAATAAGGTCAAAAACTGCCGCTTGCCACTCAGGCAGTTGCACTAACAGGTGAATATTATCGATACATACCGCGGGACTATACTCTAATCCCTCAAGCATTTGCCATGACAAGCCATCCAATGAAGCACAATCAATAAAAACCGTACCTTGAATGGTCGCGCATACGGCGTACAGCAAGTGTGTTTTGCCCGTATCAAGGCCGCCGCTGATATACGTTGTGGAATGCACTTTAACTGCCGCAAGCGTTTGCAAGTGTTGAATCGCCAAGGCGTTATCACCTGTTGCGTAATTATCAAAGTCTTGATGATCGGGTAGCTGAACTGGCAGCGATAATTGATTATCTATCATTGTGGTTTACGGCCGCCAAAAAAATTCCAGCCCCTCAGCAGGAATACCAAATTCATCTTTCTGTTTAAGTAACCGCCCATCCATTTCTAACTCATGTTGTAGATCTAAAACATTACTCGCCAAGCTTATCGAGAATACCGCTTGTGTATCGCTCAATGACTGCAGTACAATGGTGCGGGTTGCAGTTAGCCCTGTCAACAGATTACTTGCTTGTACGTAATCCTTCAATGAATTTAAATTATTTACCTTCAGTGCGATAGCTTTCATCGCAATATGTTCATTACTATTTTGCTGTTTTACAGTATTCACGGTCAGGTCGGTGATGTGATTGATTAGCCAACTAACCACAGCTTGCTTATCACGGTTAATGTACTGACCACTTTGCTCGCTATCAGCGTTAAGTAAACGCCAATCTAACTGCCATTGTTGATCTTTACTATCCTCAGATTGATATAACCGAGCCGACACAACGCGCCCTGCAAAGTAACGTTCACTTGCGGCCATAATGACAGAATCAAATCTGCCCCATACGTCATTCGCGTCTATCCCTTGTTGTTCTTCAAGGTCCATAATAGGCAGAATCACCGTCACCCCACGCTTATCTGCTGCTGCCCTAACACTACTAGTATCAACAACCTCACTACTTTCAGCCCATATCTTACGATGGCGTTCAAGTGCAGTGGTATTTTGTTCAACTAACCACAATAATGTTGACGGTCGCCTTCCGGTCCAGGGCAAAAAACCTGCGCTTTTAATCAAGGTATTAATGCGCTTAGGTTCAAAATCTATTGCAATTTGTAACCGTTCAGCGTCGCGGACATACTTGTACTGTCTAACGTAACCTTGACTCTTTTTTAAGACCGCGCGAATCGCTGGATGTTTGACAATATCAATACTACCACTAACTTTAACCAACACATCTTGCAAAACCTTGCGCATAGCGACTTGTTGATTGACGATACCTTGGTCATCCACCAAGGCCACACCACGATAAAGCTCTGTACTTGCACTACATACACTGGACAAAGACAATGCCATTAACAGAATAAACAGTCTTGAAAATCTCACGGTATCCCCACAAACAATTTGATTTGTCTATTGTTAATGATTTTTCGGCAAATTTCATCCGATGATTTCAATTTGAGTAAAAAAGCCTAAAAATCTTTACCTATATTCATCTAACAAGCGTATTAAAGCGGCAAGAATACTGTTAAAATGTCGCACAATCTTACCTATCATGAAATACACGGGGTACATTGTGAGTCAAAACCAACAGTCACTTAGTTACAAAGATGCGGGCGTCGACATTGACGCAGGAAACCAACTCGTCGAACGTATTAAAAGCGTAACGAAAAAGACCCACCGCCCAGAAGTACGCGGTGGCTTAGGTGGCTTTGGAGCCTTGTGTTCAATTCCTGAAAAGTACAACAAGCCTTTGCTCGTGTCAGGTACTGACGGTGTTGGTACAAAACTTCGTCTTGCGATGGATTTACAAAAGCATAGCGGCATCGGTATCGATCTCGTCGCAATGTGCGTCAATGACTTGATAGTGCAAGGGGCTGAGCCTTTATTTTTCTTAGATTATTACGCAACAGGTAAATTAAACATTGATACCGCAGCTGAAGTTGTCACCGGTATCGGTGCGGGTTGCGAGCTGTCTGGTTGTGCACTTATTGGCGGTGAAACTGCCGAAATGCCAGGTATGTACCACGGCGAAGACTACGATGTCGCTGGTTTTTGCGTGGGTGTAGTAGAAGCTGATGACGTTATTGACGGTAGTAAAGTAGAACCCGGCGATACACTTATCGCACTGGGCTCATCTGGCCCTCACTCCAATGGCTATTCACTGGTGCGTAAAATCATTGAAGTCAGCGGTGCAGATGTGAGTCAAGATCTAGATGGTAAGCCGCTACAAGAACACCTATTAGAACCCACCAGAATATATGTTAAATCAGTGCTAAGCCTGCTTGAACAGGTGCCCGTACATGCTCTATCCCATATTACAGGTGGTGGTTTTTGGGAAAATATTCCTCGGGTTTTACCAGACAATACCAAAGCCGTCATTAATGGTGCTAGCTGGCAATGGCCCAGTATTTTTAACTGGCTACAGACTCAAGGTAATGTCACCACCCATGAAATGTACCGCACATTTAACTGTGGCGTTGGTATGGTTATCGCACTGCCAAAAGAACAAGCCAGTAACGCAGTAGAAATACTCAACCAAGCCGGAGAAAACGCTTGGGTCATCGGTGAAATACACGCCGCCAGTGATAACCAAGAACAAGTTGAGATTGTATAAATGAAATCCATTGTTGTACTGATCTCAGGTAATGGCTCTAACCTTCAAGCTATCATGGATGCAATAGGTAACAAGCAAATTGATGGCAAAGTGGTAGCTGTGATATCTGACCAAGGCGATGCCTATGGCCTTACTCGCGCACAGCAAGCAGGTATTGCGACCGACGTGTTAAGCTATGACGGCTTCACAAGCCGTCAAGACTATGACCGTGAACTACTATTAAAAGTCCAGCAGTATTCGCCTGATCTTATCGTATTGGCTGGTTTCATGCGCATACTTTCTGATTTCTTTGTGGAACAATTTGCTGATTGTATGGTCAACATACACCCGTCACTACTACCTAAATACAAGGGATTGCATACTCATACCCGAGCGATACAGGCTGGTGACGAGGAGCATGGTGCATCGGTTCACTTTGTTACCGCGACCTTAGATGACGGGCCCGTTGTTATTCAAGCAAAAGTGCCTGTTTTTGACAACGACGATGAAGTTGAGCTTGCCGCACGGGTGCAAGAGCAAGAACGAAAAATTTACCCTCTTGTAGTAAAATGGTTCTGCGAGAATAGACTAAAAATGGAGAATGGCATTGCAAAACTTGACCACAAAACCATTCCGGAAACTGGCTACGCATCTGAATAAGATTGTTGCATTGAACATACCTGCAGCGCTACTACTTGTTAGCGCTGCCAACACTCACGCTGAAGTGAACACAGTAGATAACCCGTCAATATTACCCAGCTTTGAGATAAAGCCCTTTACTGCGCGTTACGATGCCTACGCAAAAGGCAAGAAGTTAGGTAGCGCACACCGTAAATTGATACAAGATAGTGAATTTGAATTTACCTTTCAATTCAATTCAAAATTACGGTTTTTATTCTTTTCTGATAAACGTAATGAATCTGTCAACTTCCGTTCAATTGACGACAAAATCTTCCCGTTAACTTACCAATATACTCGCTCAGGAACTGGTTCAGAAAAATCTCTGACATTGACTTTTGACCATACAAAGCAGCAACTTATGTCATCAGAAGCAGGGCTTTTGCCATTGGAAAATCAGTTTGACCCGCAAAGTTATTTCATAGATTTTAAACGTGCAATGGCTCGTGGAGAAAAAATCGCAAGCTACAACATCATTAATCAAAAAGGACAAGCGAAAAATTACACACTGCAAGTACATAACCTTGAAACATTATTATTGCCGTTCGGCGAGCTTGAAGCACTAAAGGTTGAGGTGCGTAGTAGCAATAAAAACAAAACTACCTATGCATGGTTCTGCCCAGCACTGCAATTCAGTTTAGTAAAAATGTTGCAGTTGAAGCAAGGCAAAGAGCAAGGCCGTATTGAACTATCTGAATATCGAACACAGAGCAAAACAACTGATTAGAATTAGCGGCTACTCGCCAATTCTCCCAATTTAAATAACGCCCACTCACCAGCAGCCATAGCATGCCAATCTTCGTTGCCTGTCAGTGGCCTAGTAGCAATTACAGTAACCACGTCATTCTCGGTGGTTTCTTGTTTAAAATCTATGCTCACATCTGCATCAATCAATGTCGCTTGTCCAAATGGCGCACGGCGTGTGATCCAGTGCAGGTTATTGCTACAATATGCCAAAGTATAGTTGCCATCACTAAGCAATAGATTAAAAACGCCGTGCTTGTCTATCTCACTGCATAATTCTGCGATGTACTGAAACACTTCAAAATTGTCCGAAGGCACGGACAAAAATTTAGCTTTAATACGATTGAGTAACCAACAAAATGTCCATTCGCTGTCAGTATCACCAACTGGATTGTAGATATCAGCCGACATCGGCAACACACGGCAATGATCATTGAGTTGACCATTGTGAGCATAAGTCCAATTTTGTCCCCATAATTCTCGGCTAAACGGGTGCGTATTTTCAAGACTAACATGACCAACATTGGCCTGTCTGATGTGGCTCACCACGACTTCTGATTTAATGGGATAGGATCTGACTAAATCAGCCACGTTTGATTCGCTACTGGGTGCAGGATCTTTAAAACTGCGACTACCCTTGCCTTCGTAAAAGGTAATCCCCCAGCCGTCACGGTGTGGACCTGTTCGCCCTCCCCTTTCCAATAATCCACTAAAACTAAAGCATATATCCGTGGGCACATTGGCCGACATACCCAGTAATTCACACATCTTACAATTACGCCTTTTTTAAATAGGGAAACTATACTTGAGTCTAACTGATACAAAAGTCGTTGAATAGCTGAAAACAACGACAAGTTTTACTTGCATTTTGTGTAATGTGAAGATATTGTAAACACCCTATCTGGTCAGACCTGTTTGGAGAGCTATATGGAACTCGGATATTCAATCTTAACCTTAGTATCGATTGTGGCTATCGCTAGCTATAAACGCGCTAATCTATTACTCACCGCTGCTGTTATTTGTATTGCAGCGGCTACCGGTACGTTTATGGGCTACACCCCTGTCGCTTTAACCGTATCTGTTGTAGTTTTCTTCGCGTTGGTGAGTTTACCGTTTATAAGACGCGCAATACTTAGCAAGCCCATGTTTGGCTTGTATAAATCTATCATGCCAGAAATGTCTTCTACTGAAAAAGACGCAATAAACGCTGGCTCAGTATGGTGGGATGGCGAATTATTCAG
>JBELHI010000043.1:17150-18463 GCA_042091475.1 Alteromonadaceae bacterium | reverse complement strand
AGACACCCATTTATCTTTTCAGGATCAAAACACAAACCTCATACATAAAAAGCGAGAATTAAAGCTCGCTTTAAACCGTCTAATTCAAGGAAATTGATAATCGATGGGTAAATAACTACTTAATAAAGGTGGTTAGTACTTAATACACAACCTCAAGACACGAAAGTTCTCAGCAACTCGGCTGATAAATAAAATGGAGCGTTTGAAATGTAAATAACGTCAAGTGCCAAACAGGCGCTTCGCATTTGAGGTGTTGTGGGCTCGCTTATTGCGTTGATGACCATGAAATTTTCTCAACATATGCTCACCACCCACTGCATTGGTAAAATGTTGCTCAAACTCAGTAGTTAAGGTTAGCCAATTATCTGCATCAAGATTCAGCCGATTGAGAATGGACTCTCGGCTCTCAATACTCCCTCGCTTATCATGTCGAATCACTTTACCCGTCTCATTCACTAACGTGAGATAATCCATCACGTCAAAGTTAATCCCTTTTTCTTGGACTTTTTTCTCACTTCCAATGAATGGCATTAAGCAATGGGGCTGTTGATGGTGTTTGGATTGTTCCGCCCTTAATTGGATACTTGTATGGGCGGAGGTTTCTGGCGCTTTCGTCACCTTGGCTCTCACTGGGTTTAAATCAACATAGGCCATGCAACTCAGTAATGCCGCTTCATCAAGTAATGCTTGTGACTTAAACCGCCCCTCCCAGAACCTACCCGTGCAGTTGTCTTCCTTGTTCGCTTCACGGGCAATATATTCGTTGAGTGAGCGCATAAACCAACTTATGTCATGCAAACGTGCGCGGTACACGGCAATCGTGGCCTCAACCGTAAATAACTCTGCCTTAGACATTAATAATCGTTGCTCAACGTTAATGTAACGTTGTGATAACAAAGAGCCACCGTGTAATTGATGATAGCGTTTGAGCACCACTTCATTAGACCATAACAACGCTTCCTCACGGTCAATATGAATGACTATATGTGTGTGATTACTCATGACGGCATAGGCACAAATATCAATGGCAAATACGTTGGCTAAAAACAGTAAACGGTCTTCCACCCATTGACGCCTGTGCTCATAATTTTTACCTGTTAAAGCGTCTTCACCGCACAGAAAACCACGACGTACGCAACGTGAAACACAATGATAATAAGGGGTATCTTGCAAACTGATTTGACTGGCACGATTACGGGGCATGGTAATATCCTCAACAGATTAAATCACTGTTCATACTAACAATTCAGTTGCCTAAGAGGGGTATGGGAAATGACAACTCAGTATTTACCATTGGGTGTCCTGTATTGACT
>JBELHI010000043.1:0-17050 GCA_042091475.1 Alteromonadaceae bacterium | reverse complement strand
ACAGACTTATGGCTGTGATGTGGGTTCGTGCTACAAGGGATTGTTCCAAACCGTTATTTGTGAGCTTTTTCTGGTCACCAGCTTGGTTTGTTTCGTTGTTTATATCTATTGCAATTTGGTAGGGGAATTTCACTTTATTTTGCATCAGTGTTTATATTTAGTGGGGACAGTATTGCGGTCAAAGTCTTCATCACAGCATATCGAGATTAATAAGGATTGTTAGCAATACAGGCGTATAACAATGAAATATGACATTTTTTCTTATTGAATGGGGTTTTGTGTAGAGTTTTCTATCACACAATATTGTTTGCTAAGGCATAGTCAATGCGATTCCTGGTTGTCATATCACTGATACTTTTTGTGTCGCTTATATTTTCATTATTTTCTTATGCAGACGACATTGAACGTATTACCGTCAATGGAAAACGCCATCATTGGCCTGACTATAACGTGAGGCATTTTTATACTCACCATATTAGTCGAAGTGGTCTAAAACGTATCCCCACAGCGTTAGATTTTGAAAAATACCGAGATGATAAGGCTCGAGAATGTTTTAAGGGGTGATTAAAAATAAAATCTACAATATTACAATGTAAGAATGCTGTTTCGCATGCCGCTAACTCGGGTGCATTTACCTGCGCTACAGCTGCGGCAATACTCGGTGCAACAACGCTTGCATCATTGGGAACCGCAGCTCCAATTACGGCAACAATTATCGCAGGGACTTGCGGTGGGTATATGCTTTTTCAAGGTGAACAGGCGAAGGTAGGCTGTGAGATTGGAGGTGATATAGCAAAGGCAAGATACAATAAGAAAAATGGATGTAAACCATGAAACAAGAGGCGTTAGCAGCGGTATTCCAGAAAAACTTACTCAAAGTTGCAGGTGTAGTGCCTTTTTTTGTGATAACCGTAATAGCAACCAACTATATTTTGAAGGTTTTAACTGGAAACTATACCTCTTTTGAAAATATTGCAGATGTGGCGCTCCTTTCAACAATAACGCTTTCAGGTATATCAGTATATGTTATACACGCTGTCTATCTGGCCAGTAAAAATCGAGTTTTCGATTTACCGTTAAAGTTGTTATATCAATGTCTGCTTTTTGGCCTTATTACCTTTGTTGTCCCAACCGTTATATTTGAGCAGGTTAATACTCATATTGTTTGTAAAGGCGAGCGGGGATGCCTGAAACAGCTCAAAGAATGGAAAAGGACACATAAAGAGGATAAATCCCCCTCAAGCGCTATTGAAGTTAAAATATTACCAGTGAAAGCCGAAGTTGTAGAGACGATTGACAATAACCATTTTTTTCCAGAGTTCGAAAGCGGTGCGCCGTCACCAGAACAACGCTTAACGATAGAGCGACTAGCAGCTGATCTTCAACGTGCTGGCAGTGATCAAAATTGGCAAGGGTTAATTGACCAAGCAATGCAATTGTCAGTGATCCACACCGCCCTACTGATGTGGCCATTAATGACCGCCATTGAATTTAACGCACCCATTGAAGTGATTGATAAACTGTTAACAATGGGCGCTCCGATTGGCAATTATATTAGATTGCCAGCGATTAGTTTCGAGGGAGGTGCTGAAAAGCTGTCACTTCTAGTCGAGCGGGGAATGCCACTTCATGGGTTGGATGTCGCGGGTAATAACGCACTTCATACCGCGACAAGTGTCGCGTTAATGACTAGCGTTGAACATACCAACGAGGTTATTAAATTTCTTTTAGAAAATAACATTGATCCCAATGAGTTAAGCCAAGAAGGTCGTTCTCCACTGTCATATATGTTGGAAAACATGGCGTTTGAGGAAAGATACGACGGAGCCATTGCCGAGTTAATCAGACATGGCGCGATAGTTAATGACCAAGCGTTGGTTGTTCTTGAACAATTACGATCGTTCTTTCCGCAACGTTATGAGTCTTTGTTGAGAAAGGTACCAGAGCTAGCGACTGAATAACTACTTTCATGATTTCGTGTAACAGTATTGCGAATACTGATTTGGCAGATTTACTGTTGGATTAGCGTAACAACAAAATCGACTGCAAAACTCACCTTTTAAAATGAAAAAAAGGTGAAGTCGGTGAACCAGACCTTGAGCTGTTTGTAAGAGTTTACGTTTTAGCTGGTGGCGATGGCTAGCTTGTTAGCTGTTCAAATGTCTTTGTTAAAAATAAGGTCCACCTCTCAGTGTATGAGAAACGATACTCTATAATTCATCAATACCTGACAATAAGTAGGAGGTAATTCGCGAACGCGCGTCAGGTAGGGTTTGCCGTTAAGACAACATGAATTAATAATGGTTTAAGAATCAATGATTAACTGTGGTACTTTGCTTGTTAGGCTTTGATAGATATCCGGTTGTTGTGACTTTATCGTCTCTATTTTGCGTAAGTTTTCAGGTGTGATTGTCGCTTTTTTTTCAATCAATGTTTGTATGTAGTGAATGGCATTTTGGCTGTCGTATTGTTGTAGTGCATGGTCCATTGGGGTTTTACCATTCTGATCTCGAGTATTGGTATCGAGCCCTTGTTTGATTAGAAAGTTAAACATTTCTTTTTTTCTTTCAGAGTCGTCACTGGATAAGTTACTCGTCAGGGATGTGTGTCCACTAGCATCAAACCCATCGAGTGTCATTCCTCTGTCTAACAATGCCTTTAAGTATGGTAAGTCACCGTTAGTGAAAACCGCATGTCTGAATTGATTGTCGAGTTTAGTGCCAGAATCTATCAATTTATCAATTAAGCTTGTGGGAGCGTTTTCCAATAGTGCAATCATCATTCCGGCTTCTAATATTTGTCGTTGAAGTTTAGAGTCTGACTTTGCGTTAATCGCAACTTCGTCCCAGTTACCTTCCCCAAGCGCGGTTATCAAAGCCATATCATCCATCATTACTTTGGGCATTTCGTCGTTTACGACAGCTTTGGGTTCTCGCGTTTGTTCTGTCACCACTTGCTCTTTTTCGGAAGAGGGTGGGTTGTCAGGTTGGCGTTGTTGGATGGATATCTTATCAGGCTGAATATTGGGTGTCAGAAGGTGTTGATCGATTAAGAATAAATAGATCGAACTGAAGCAAATGAGTAGTAGAAGTTTTAGTCGACTAAAGTTGAGGTTAAAAAAGTTAATAGTCTCTAATCTCGTCATTTGGGTTGATAAAAGCAACGTTATCAGTCCAATAATCATAAAAGTTGCACTCGTGACAGAGGCAAAATAAATAGCTTGTTTAAGTGATTCACTGACGCTGGTTGGCGAATTCAATATGAACACTAATCCCATTAGCGTGACGCTCGTTAAAACCGTGAAAGACAATAAAAATTGTAAGATAAGCTTGTTGATATTGGTTGAAGTCTGGTCATTAATGAACATATCAGGACACCTATTTTGAGAAATATCTGAATCACGGAACGAGAGAACGATTATTATTCTTAGCGCCACAAACTGGATGTTTGATTAGTCCAGATAATCGCTAATTACCTTGTGATAGTAGCAACTGATGTTGTGTCTATGGTATGCGATAGAGGTTATTAGTATTTGTGGGGACCTTTTTTGATTTTGACGTTATTGACCTTGAAAGTAACCCTGTAAAATAAACGCTTGCCCTCTTTGTGTACTATTCGGCATGTTGTCACCATGCCCTCCGTCCGGATATTCGTAATACTCGTAGTTAAGCAGGTTGCCATATTGCAGTATGGCTTGGTCCAGTAGCTGGCTATTTTCAACAGGCACCGCGCTATCTAAAGCGCCATGGTGAATTTGTAGGTTGGTGGGTAAATGGTCAATGAAATAGAGGGGCGACCGCGATAGTAATTGAAAACGGGCTTCCTCAAGGCTGATAGTGTCGTTTAGGTAAGACTCTGCGACTGACGTAATGGTATTAAAGAAAGGGTTGCTGGCTTGTTGTTGATTGATTATTGCATCCACCGTTGAGGCTATCTCTGGAAACGTGATATGGTCTGTTGCCCCAAAAAATACTACCATTCTATTAACTCTTGGTTCTCTGATGGCGGTGAGGTAAGATACACACCCACCTCGACTACCACCAATCATTGCTATCAATTCAGGGTTGATCCAAGGATAGTTATCAAGCGCACCGTTCAGCAGTGCTATGACGGTGTCAATGTCATAGTCAAATTCACTGATGTCACCTTCTGACTGATACTGCCCCAGCTCAATGCCACTGGCATCCAGTACTTCGCCGGGGAACGACGGAAGCAATAGGGTGTAATTATCAAAGTCGCTGTTATTACTGTATTGATTGATTGTAAGACTGGCCACGCCACTGGTGCCACCGTGGTTGATAATCAGTACGGGTTGAGTGTTGTCTTGCCCTCGTTCTTTTGGGTAGCGGACTAATGAATAGTGTGTGTTGTTATTGACCTGTTGAGAAACAATATCAAGGGTAAAACCTTGGTCTGTGGTTGTTGCCACGGTTTGCCATTGTAAGCTGTCAGTATTGCGTTGTTGCCAGCTTTCTAATACTTGGTTGACCTCATCTGTGCTGGGGGTTGCAAATAATAATGATAAATTTGAGGTGTCAGTTGTAGCGGTGCTAGTCGTGGTGGTATTAGATGATGTCTGCGGATCCAACAACGCATTATCTGGACTGTTATTGTCGCTGGATTGATTACACCCAAGTAGTGATACAACAACGCTTATTACGATGATTTTTGAATTGACGGTAAACATTGAGGATTATCTCTTAATCATAACAAACTATTTTAATAGTAGGAGAGAGAGCAACCTTTCACCATTTGACTTATGTCTAATTTCTCACGTTTATGGGGTTGTTTTATTTATGGTCTATGCAGAGAATAAGTATCAGTCATGATATCGTTCAATGATTCGAAGTTGGATAAATAAGTGTCATTAGAAAATGAGGGTTATACGGTCGTTTTCAGTCAATACGCTGGCTTGATTTGTGTCATTATTCAGTGCTGATTAAGCCGCTTATCCTATTGTTTAAGTTGCTATGCTCGTCAGCGGTTGATAATCAGTTACTGACTGGTTTTTATTTTTGCCATGTTTTCAGCTTCTGTAGCTTTGGCTTTAGCCGCGTTTTCGTCTTCAGATTTTTGCGCTATCGCAATCATTTTTTAGCTGCACTTTAGGGTGGCAATTTAAATCAGTACTCGTAGTGAGTATATGGTAGTCTAGAAGCCCTCTTGGTATCACGGAATGATAATTTATACGATGAAAACGTTAAATGCTGGCAAACTCACATTAGTCATCTGTTTACTTTTATCGGGGTTGCTTGAAGCCAAAACCTCACTCTGGAAGGTCAGTCATAAAGGCTATGAGCTATTTATTGGTGGTACTATTCACGCATTACCTGCGGGTACTGAAATGCCGTCTGAATTTGAGTCAGCTTATCAACAATCCCAACAATTGGTATTTGAAGCGGACTTAAAAAAGATGCAATCTTCCCAATTTATTGAAGCAATGCAACAGCATGCAAAGCTGTTACCACCTAATACATTGAAGAGTGTCTTGAGTCCAAACGCCTTTGCTTTATTGAAGAGATATATGGACGATAATCAATTACCTCCGTTACTATTTGAGGGGTTAAAACCGAGTATCGTTGCCCTCAATATCACATTACTTGAATTACAAAAAATTGGTTACACCGCTGAAGGTGTTGATGCTATTTATTTCCATAAAGCTTTTACTGACAATAAAGCGTTGCGCTTCCTAGAGACACCCGAATTTCAGCTAGAGCTTATGGTGAGCTTGGGCGACAGCGACCCGTCTTCTACCATTAGCTACACCATAGAACAAGCGAATGACTATCCGCAATTGATGACAAACACCCTAAATGCGTGGCGTACCGGTAATACTCAATTGATGCGAGACACCATGATAGAGCCAATGAAACAACAGGATGATTTGTTGTATCAGCGTTTGATTGTTGAACGCAATAAAATGTGGGTGAAGCAATTGACCAGTCTGATAAAAAACCCCACGACTGAATTTGTCTTGGTGGGTGCTGCGCATTTGTATGGCGATGACTCAGTGATTGCCTTATTGCAACAACAAGGCTTTTTTGTCGAGCAAGTTAAGTAATCAGCTATTACTATTTTTTGAAAGGAAGACGAATATGCCACAGTTATTTTCTTACGGTACTTTACAGCGAGAATCCGTTCAGCAGCAAACCTTTGGGCGTCTACTGAAAGGGCATCAAGCAATATTGTCAAAATTTATGGTCGCGCAAATTAAAATCACCGATAGCGAGGTAGTTGCAAAAAGTGGTTTGGATATTCATCCAATTTTACGTTACACAGGCAACAATGACGACACCGTCGCAGGCATGGTATTTGATATTACTGAACAAGAATTGGCGTTGTCAGATGAGTACGAAGTTGACGATTATCATCGCATTGAAGCCCAACTGACGAGTGGGCTCCAATGCTGGGTTTATGTCGCTAGCTAAAGCGGCATTATCGGCACAGTGTTGCAAATATCGTCCATAGCGTCGCTGCTAACAGCGCCGCATAGGTCGCAGGAATAATCTGAGATTTGACATGATCCATCAAATCACAGCCCGTTGTCATGGCGCTTAATATGGTGGTGTCAGATATAGGCGAGCATTGGTCGCCGTAAACGCTACCGTTGAGCACCGCGGCGAAACAAATCCCCATATACATTTCTATCATTTCTACCTGTTGTATATCCGCAATATACCAAGCTAATGGCATTGCTAACGGAAATGCAATGGCGTAGGTGCCCCAACTGGTACCCGTTGAGAATGCGATAAGCATAGTCAGTATTTGCAAAAATACGGGAAGTAAATAATAAGGGATTTGATCCCCTAATAATTGAATCACAAAAAGTCCGGCGCCAAGCTCTTTGCTGAGTGCGCCAAGTGCAATTGCCATGACTAGAATGACAGAGGCAGTGACTGCTCCTTTTAATCCATTGCCAATACCATCTAATAGTTGCTCCAAACTTAGCCCTTTCCATAATGCAACGGTACAAGCGATAGCAAATGCAGCGCCAAAAGCCCAATTGATTTTAGGACTGCCTAATATCACGAAAGTGACGACAGCAGTGGCAATGAGCGTGACTAACGGCACGATAAATTCAAGTGGATTTGGTGTGTAATTGTCGGGTACTTGGGGAAGGTGTAATTCGGGTGAACTGATAGGTTTGGCATTTGGGGCGTCTAAAGCTTGTGTTGTTTTTGCGCGTTGATGTGCCTGTCTAATCAATGGACCGCTGAAACGGGTAATATTGAGACTCAGTAATAAGGTACCTAGTACTGCAAAAATGCCATAAAAACTGAAAATGACATTACTGAAGAAGAATGCAATACGGTCTGCTTCTGTCGCCAGAAAAGAGACACCTGGCACAAAAATTAAGGCTTGCACATAAGCTGGCCACGCATTAAAAGCCAATACCGAGGCAATAGGTGAAGCGGTGGAGTCAACCACATAAGCGAGTTCTTCATGGCTTACGCCTGCTTTGTCAGCCATTGGCTTGACCGTCGTACCAACCAATACCGTGCTGATGGTACCGCCTTGGAAGAATAAAACACCTAAACACCAGGTAACCAACTTGGCAGAGCGGGGGCCGGTGACAAACCGTTCAGTCATTAATTCAGCAAACGATTGAGCCGCGCCTGTTTTTGACCAAACCCCCAACAGTCCTCCCAACAACCATAGATACAGCAGTAAAATCCCCGCTGCGCTTTGGGTCGCCATTGTCGGTTGTAATACATTGTCTGTAATGTCATATTTTCCTAACAGAAAAGCTGCAGTGACAATGCCGGCAAATAAAGCTGGCAATGGCTCTCGATAGAGCAAACACAGGGCAATAGTGAGAAATGCTGGCAATAATGACCACAACCCTAAATGGTATTTGACGGTTAATTGCACCGCTTCCCCATCCAAGTTAACCCATTGGCTTGAAGGCTGCGGCAATTTAGCCATGTCGTCTAATATTGATTGTCGCAACGGTGAGTCTTGATAGCGGGGCAGTGACTCAATGGCTCGATTTTTATTCTCGTTTTCAAATACTTTTAAACCCGCACTATCGACGTATGAAGGAGCGGCTAGCCTTTGTTCGACAAACGTGGGCGTTGAATGATTTCCAATAAAGTAGGTGAGTAACAGTACCGCTAAAGCGATGATAAACGGACTGCGTTTTCGAATCACGGAATGCATGATTGGCCTTATTATTTTTGTTGTTGTTTTAGTGCCCTAGACTATTACAGTTTTAGACACTAAAGGCCAGTAGATTCACAGCGAGTTGCTGGCAGACATGGACAGGGTTGCTATATCGAGTTGAAAATCGCCCGTTTGCTTATCGCCAATCATAAAACCCACTTGCTTTACCCGTTTCAAGCTGGAGAGTCTTGGGCGATTTAATATTTGGCCTCGATACATGGGGACAAAATCAGACGAGTCAAAGTAGTGGGTACTCCATTGATCGGCTTCAGGGGTGAAGTTAACCGTGTAGGCGACGCCGCCCGGATATTCGCTCAGTCCAAGTCGAAGTTGATACTGTTTGCCATCACCGCGAACCACTAGCGATATGGCTTGTGCGTTGTCGAGGTTTAAATACCCAGATGGGCGGGTGACCATGGCAAAACCACCATTGTTTTCCAACGACACAACGCCACTGAAAATAGCGTGATTGTCGTTTTGTTTGAGGCGACTCGTAGACAAGCCACCCATGACTCTGTCAGTGAGTGAATACCATTGTTGATACTCTAATGGCGAATCAAATTTAATGGTGTATTCAGCGCCTGCCTGAGCAGACACTGTGGTCAAAAGACACAGTAAACTGGCGATTTTACTTTTCAATAACATGATGTATCTCCTTGATTTTCACAGTGTCATTACGCTTTGTATCCAATAAAGTTCAGATATTGCTCAAGTTCGGGAGATGACAAAACGAGTTGAGGTGGAGGCGTGCTGTTGTCTGAGTTTACCAGTGAGTATGCTGTTATAACGATGGCTGACGGTCAGTATTCAGGGCAGACGTTATCTTTTGAAATCTTCTGATTTGACGGCATTGGCGAGGAAGGATTCAGTCGCTTTACGCGATGTCAGGTGGATGATAGTACAGTGAGATAATGTATTGCTTTTCAATAACGCACGATATTTCGTTTTTGTTTTCCAATAGTTCTTCAACATCCACCATATAACTGATTGGGACGAGAAAAAGTTACGTTTAAAGGTTTCCTTATTGCCAGTGCCAGGCCACACTTCCTTACCAGAAATAGAACGTTTTATGGAACGCTGAAGTACTTGCGAAAAAGTGCGCCAAAATCCCAAATCTATCCAGATCACAGTATCAATGGCTGACCATTTTATAGGGTTGGTTTTTGAGTGATTACCGTCTAATACAAAGGCAGGTTGCTGGACAACGGTTGCTACTTCTCGCAAAAAGTCTTGATCCGCTAAACCCTGCCAATGTTTTTGCCAATAAATAGCATCCATCTCTAGGTAGGGCACGCAAAGTAGTGTCGCTAATTTCTGGCTAAAATATGACTTGCCACTACCGCTGGTGCCAATAATATTTATTTTTTGCAAGCACTACACCGCCGTTTAGCTCAATGGTTTAGGGCTTCAGTTGTGTTTCAATCAGTGTCAGAGATTCCGTTAATAGTACTCGCATTGTTTTGTAGACATTGTCCAATTGACCGTCTTTAATAGATTGGAAGATAGACTCATAGTGTTTTACAGTACTCGTATTAGAATCTCTTAGGCGATTAGTATAACGAATACTGACCCTGAGGGCTGTCGAGATGAAGTCAGTTAGCTGATAGAAAAAACGATTTCCAGTGGCTTTAAAAATACTGGTATGGAAAGCAATATCGGCATCGAGCGGGTCGTCTAAACCATCTTCAGCATCTTTGACACGTTGCAGTGCATTGCCAATTTCGGCTAACTCGTTTTCTGAGGCATTTTGAGCGGCTAATGCGGCAGCTTGCGGTTCAATTGCTAGCCTGACTTGGGTGAATTCCTTTAATATTTGGATGGACGGCTTACTGTTTAGGATCCAACTCAAAACGTCAGTATCAAACATATTCCAATTATGCTCTGGTAACACGCGTATTCCCTGCTTTGGACGAGAACTTATTAGACCTTTTGCCGATAACATTTTGACCGCTTCGCGTGTGGCGCTTCGGCTGACATCATACATTTCACAAATATCAGCCTCTGACGGCAACCCTTCACCGACTAGGTAATCACCTTTGACAATGGCCATTCCAAGGTTGTGTGTTAATTGATGAGTAAGATTATGTTTGGCTTGAGTTCTGAGCATTGATAAATGTTCCTTATCATTTTCTGTCGTCAGTGACTACACTTAGGTGTTAGTAGCAGCGATGCGCAATGACTAATGCGACTGCTGTATTTTTTGTAGTCATATGTTCTTTGTGATTTATAGTATAAATGTAACTTATTTTTTATTATACCTCCAGTTGTTTTTTCAGTCTTGCCCATTTAACCATTACTTGTTGTCATAACTTTGTGTTAGTTAAAGGAAAACATTTATGCACTATACTCATTTCAATTCGACGGTAATATTTTTTGGTACCTGTCATGCGTCTCTATTACAGTCAGTGGTTGATTGTTTGGATCAAGGTTTACGAGTTATTTGGCTCTCTTGTAGTGAAAATAGGTTGCAAGATGAAACATTTAAGGCAATAGAAAGTGAATACTTCATTTATAAATCATTGTTCGACTACAAAACTCCTGAATCGTTAACGGCATTTTTTACCGAAAATAAAGTATTGTTTATGGGAATAACGGGCGGTGTTGTGTGTTGTCCACTGCCTGATGGACAGCTTGATGAAACTGTCTCTGAATCTCAGCAGCAGTTTATTCGAAGCTATGAGTTGTTCTCTCAATACATTAGAACTGAGGGTTTAGCACCGAAAAGTCATTGGGTACTTTCCCTTGTATCAGGAAATATTCTGACTGGTGACTGTCAACAGTCGTCAAAGCAGCGACAAGCAATTCGTAATAGCCAGACTGAATTCAGTCAATTGTTGCAAGATAAGGCAGTGCTTTTCAATACCGTCGTTGGTGGCTTAGGTACTTCTTATACCAGCGCTGCAGCAGTGAGCGCAGTCATTCTCTTTTTATTGTCACCTGCGAGCGACCATATAAAAAATCAAACCTTCGTTTTTGACCAATATCGCGTCTAGAACAGGAAGTTATTTACCCACCAAGTGAAGGCACTTGGTTGACTCATGAGTGCTTAGAAAGGTTTGAGTCTTCGCATCTGCTGAGCAACCTCTTTAGCTGCACTTGATTCGCTATTGCTAAGCCCTTTGATAACACCATTATAGTCATCGTGCTGTTTGTCTTGGCTGAGCTTGAACTTGCCTACGACACTATCGATGGTGATCTCTATGCCCACGACAGCCTTGAGTAACTTGTCAATGTAGTTAGCAGGAGCATCAGAGATTGACCAAGGGGTTGTTTGTTGAGCCTCGTGATGCCGGGAGATGTTTTCCATCAATGCAAGTAGCCAGTTTTTGTCGTGTTTAAAGTGGAGTTTTCCTCTCACATGTACAACAGAATAATTCCATGTTGGTACCGCTTTACCTGCTATCTGTTTAGAAGGGTAAAAATTTGGGCTGACATAAGCGTTAGGGCCGTGGAATATTAGCAGTACGGACTGTCCGTCTTGGCACTGTTTCATGAGGGGGTTACCGCGTGCAATATGGCTGTTTAAGGTATGAGTTTTATCTTTATTTTGGTGCAAATAGAACGGTAGATGGTCTGCGTCCAATAAGTCTTGAGTCGCTGTTACTAACGTCGCAAAGGGATATGCTTGGATGAATTGATAGAGCACGTTTTCATCCGTTTGTGAGTAGTTAGCGGGTATTAGCATCGCTGTGATCTTCCATTTTTTGAGTCGTTATTTGCGAGATTAATGCGTCAGGTCTATCGATGGATATGATCGCCGAACGGCATTTTTTGTTAAGGCCGTAATAGGCATAAAAAGTCACTGGTTGTTCAAACTCAACAAGTAGATTTCGACTGGCGCCAAAGGGAGAACTGAAACAATGATCGATGTTTTGGTCGTCATTGAAGGACAGCTTTTTTAGCGACTTTATGTTGCTGAGTGGGATGTCGGCTGACCACGTAAAGCCGAAACGGTAATTGAGTATGTCATTGTTGATGCTACTCGGTATATGCTTGACCCCTTGTACCTGAGCTAAGTAGTAAATTACTGACCATAAAGTGAGGCCTGTTATTAACCAGGCCACAGGTGCATTGGCTTCTGTTTCGATAAAAAGATGTATCAACGGTAATGTTGGTAATTGTGAGAGTGCCACCATCCAATAGACATCAGAGCGATTAGCGGTCTTCTCACTACTAAACTGGTTTGACTTAAGCGTTGCCCGCTCACCAAAGAATTTGGCAAAAAAGGCGTAAAAAATAACCAGCAGTATTTTGTTGATGGAATGCTTGTTATGAATAGCGACAGTGCTGACTGACAATGTTTTACACAATGCGCCGTGAACACAAGGGGTATCGCTCATTATTTCTACCAACTGCTGTAGTTTTTTGAAGCCATAGACACATTCTAATAGCAAAACACTCGCGGCTATCGCCAATACAGCATAATAGGCTGAGCTAGGAACCGTTGAAGCATAATAGAAGGCGAGCAGGCCAGCAAAGCATCCCATCACGAGAACATGACGCGATAATACTGTGGTGAGCCGCGGGTAGACCTGCTTCATTTTTTTACCTATCTCTCACTTGTTGTTTTTTAAAATCAATGGTGCCCAACTCAACAGTGATGAAGAGTTCAGCGCCCCGTTCTAAATTTGGATTATGTGCGGTGGCTTTCGCACCAAGCAGCAACGTTCGCTCAACCTGAGTGTTTTTACCACCGCCTTGTATCGCGCCCACGGTCACATCTGCGCTAATATGTTTGATCGTTTCAGATTGGCTGATGGAAGGCGCAAGAATTCGTCCCATCGTTAATGTGATTATATGTTTTTGATTAGGCGCCAATTCAATATCAAATATTGTACCTTGATTTCTGCCTGTGCCGTGACAATCTTCGGTATGAGACAAGTCGGAATATTTCCCCTTACTCACGATACTGACCTCAGGCACGCAAGTCCCCTGTGGACGATATGTGATCTTGTGGGAATCTATGGAATTGTCATCTGCAATTTTTAAATAAACAGTACCTTTGTCAATGTCAATGGTTGAAATGTGAGGCTCTATTGATGCGTTCGAAGCGCAGCCAGAAAGTGCCCAGATAAGACTCAGAGTAAATAGTCGAACAAGGTTTTTGAAAACATGATGTTGAGGACTGATTTTAGCGATACGTTTCATTCGTTTATACTGGGTAGTTGTCAATGCCCAATATGTTACCACAGTCTATGTGATGTCTTTTTTCTACTTACCACCTATCTGGTCTATTGGCTTTGTACCTGCTGGCGAACCCCCCTTTTAAAGTAAGTTAATTTATTTGGGTTTATTAATAAATCATTGTAATTAAATGTTTTTTTCATTTTTTTGTAGTTTGGTCTTAAGAGCGCTTTGTAATGTATTGTTACAAAGTCAGTGCGCTATTTTCCATTGATGCCATGTCTTTTTTAACAGCACTACCACTATCAGCGTCACTCTATTCACTGGGTAGAACCTAGGTTCGGGGTAATAGACTGTTATTGCCAATTCACATGTTTGTTATTACAGCGTATTTGAGGCGTTGGTCACCACCTACTTTCTTGGTTTTCTTTTTCAAATGATGCCGGCAGATACACTCTCATGTTACAAGTTAGGTGTTACACCTTTCATGTAACAGCCCCTGTTGTCAACCTGTTTAAATTTCTAAGTCTTTGAAAATAAACAGTTAAATTTGTGGCACGTCCAATGCATATTCCTCATTAAATTAGTCAGCCAAAAACGTCGGCTCTAATGGATTAGTTAAGTATTTCCGAATTTTTGAGGTGCAATATGAATACCAATACAATAAGTCAAGCGACAAACCCCAGCATGCTTTACACAGTAGAGCTTATTTTCTTCACAGTCATGATTAATGTATTAGGACTGGCTTTACCGGTTGCGATATTACAAATTTATGATCGAATATTACCCAATAACGGTGTTTCAACATTATTAGCAATCTGCTCACTTGTGATTGGTGCTGTGATTGCAGAAAGTATTTTGAAATATCTACGTGACCACACGGTTGCTCATTTTACTGCACGTTACGAATACCACACCACTAATAAAATTGTGGATAATTTGAATCGTCAAGACATTCAGGTGTATAACCGCACTGGTGTGGGCAAGAACATTAATTCATTAACATCCGTCGAGCGCATTAAAAATGTTAATCGCGTAAAAATGCTGGTCTCTTACTCAGATCTACCATTTGTACTCATTTACGGTGGCGTCATTTGGCTAGTCGGCGGTAGTTTAGTGTTAGCACCCCTTGCTGTCGTAAGTTTGTACTTGGTGCTTTCAATTGTTCTTGGTTTCAAAACACAGGTTGCAGAAGAACATTCAGCGGCAACAACTCAAGCAAGTCATAATTTTATTGTCCAGGCAGTTGCGGGCATTCGCAATATAAAGTCACTTGCGTGTGAAAGACAAATGGTGAATCGCTATGACCGTCTGAAAAAAGCGCATGTCAGAAGCGACAATAAAAGTGAACGTACCAACGCATTATTTTCTAACCTGTGTAATTTCTTCTCGCAACTAATGATTGTGAGTGTCGTCACCTTGGGTGCCATGCTCTATTTCGAAGGAGCTCTTACTATTGGGGCCATTGCCGCGTCAACGTTGATTGCTGGCCGGATGATTGCACCAATTCAAAGTAACTTTAATCTGTTTTTGGAGCGTCGCAAGTTATCTGGGGATATCAAAGAGCTTAACCGTGTATTAGAAGAAGCTGATGAAAACCGCCAACTTAAAATCAGAGACACTAAAAATCCGACGTTAAAAATCGATAATATCAATTTTAACAAAAATAATGTGGCAATTATTGAAAACTTCTCTAAAACTTTAAGGGTTGGAGAGTCGATTGCCATCTCAGGAAGAAATGGTTCAGGTAAGTCAATAATCGGTAAGCTGATTGCGGGGCAGATGAGTCCAACGTCAGGAGCGGTTACCTTAAATGGTGCCGATGTGTCGCAGCTGAATTACAAAAGCTTGGCATCGGGTATTGCCTACATCCCCCAACAGGGCGCCCTTATCAATGGCAACATTATTGACAATATCACCATGGGAGATACCAGATTGCGAGGGAAAGCATATCAGGTGTGCGAGGAACTGGGACTAAACGACGCGATTGCAACCTTTCCAAAAGGGTATGACGAAGTCATTGGTGACAGCTTACACGGTAAAATCCAAAATAGCATTCTGCAAAAAGTGGCTATCGCTCGTGCACTAACACTTGCACCACCGGTCATCATTTTTGATGAGTGTAATTCTCAATTCGACGCAAAATCAAATCAACTGTTACTTGCCGCGCTAAAGCGTCGTAAGCAGCATCATATTCTTATTATTATCAGCCAAATCCCTGAGTTTATTAACATTGCTGATAGATATCACTGCACTCACAAAGTGGATATTGTTTAGGGCCTCAAGAGCCTAGGAGACTGTCATGGCAGAAAATTATGCATTGGACAATGACAATGGCACCGCAAGCGATCCTTCACTGGATCGTTTGCAGGATTCGTTTATTGATAATGTCTTTAGTACTTATCGCTTAGAAGGTAATAGTCTATTTAAAGACCTTCAAATATTGTTAACCGCACTGGGTTTTGAGGGGGACAGTCGTCACTTGTGTGAAGCGACCCCTTATCAAATAGATGAGTTTTCTACCCAAAATTTCATTCAGTCTATCGGTAACCTAGGGTTTAAGCTGAATTACAGTGAGACCTTTGATAAACAAACAGAATGTTTTCGGTTCCCGTATTTATGCACCGATGTCACTGGTGAGTCACTGGTGGTGTTAGGTCAGAGCCGGTCAAAAAAATCTCACTTTATTGTTCACAGAGATGGGCATCTTAATCGTATTCATATCGATGAGTGTGTCGGTATGCAAATGCATTACTTTTCGAGCGAATTTGATTTACATGACCACCCCGTGAATAAGATGGGACCAGAAACAGTCGGGAAATTGATACGCCGTTTTAAAGAACATCGCAATCATTTAGTTGTTCTCAGTGTTGCTTTGATGTTGGTTAGACTCGCTATGCCGCTTTACGTTATGTCGATCTACAACCGAGTGTTGCCGACAGAATCTACTTCCACTCTGATCGCACTCGCAGTCGGGGTGGGGATTGCGCTGTTGGCGGATTTTATTATGCGTAATATGCGTTCCCAATTATTGATCGATATTAGCAATCGTTTTGACTATTTGGTGTCGCAGAAAGTATTGCGACACTTACTCAGCTTGAATCCAGTGACATTGGAAGCGACAAAGCCTCATACTCATTTATATCGGTGGCGCGACATTGCATCTATCAAAGATTTCATAAGCAGTAATTTAACCCAAGCATTATTGGATTTTCCAAGCAGTATTTTGTTTGCGATTACATTGACGATTCTTTCTCCTAAATTGGGTGGCATTATTTTCCTCGCAGCAGCTTTACTGATGTTTGTGGGTTGGTTGGCGAGACGCTCTTTCGCAGAACAAGCACAAGCCACCGCAGCAATTACGTCGATGAAGAACAAATTAGGTGAAGAAATTTTAGAGGAAAATCAACTGCTGCGTTTTTCTGGTCGTCTTCCTAAATGGCAAAAATCCTTTCAGTTACGTTCCATATTGGCGGCACGTGCGTCAATGACAGCCACTCAACAGGCTTCCTTGGTGTCAAATATGTCCTACGCCATCATTATGACAGGTGGTGTGTGCGTGATTGCCGTCGGTGCAATGGAAGTGATGGCAGGGAACTTAATGCCGGGGGTGTTAATTGCCGCTATGATTTTAGTTTGGCGAACCCTGACACCGTTACAGTCGGTATCATTAGGTTTAGCCAAATTGAAGCAGGTCAAAGGCGCGGCAGCTCGGGTCGATGATCTTTTCAGTATTCCCCCTGAGACAAACACGCAAGGTTTA
>JBELHI010000042.1:0-18537 GCA_042091475.1 Alteromonadaceae bacterium | reverse complement strand
GAACTAATCATGGACACCCACATATAGGAAATAGTTAGGTTATTGTTTTACTTTACTATTTAGTGAATGCCCTAATTTAAGCGAGCGTTACAGCTCGCTTTTTTATGTCTGAGGTTTGTGTTTTAATTATGAAAAGATGAATCAGTGTCCATGTAATAACCACCTCTAATAATCACCTCAACAATTGAATTATACTCCAATATTAAAGTGTCCTGTTTGCTTAAAGCAGATCAGTCCTAGTAGCCATCGATTAATCCAACAAACTTCGGTAAAGGGTAATTAAAGAAGAACAAATCAGCAAGGCTATCAAGCATAATAAGATGATTGCATCATTGACTCAAAGTCCCCCTTAGTTAGGGGTTTAGAGAAAAAATACCCCTGCCCAAAGGCACACGGGTAATTGCTGATTACATCAAGTTGTGCTTGGGTTTCAATACCTTCGACTACCACTAATAAATTTAATTCATGGGCCAACCGAGTGGTGCTCGAGAAAATTGCTTGATGCTGTGAATGAGTCGTTATGTCGTCAATAAGTGACTTATCAATTTTCAACGTATCTAGGGGTAATCGAGTAAGGTAACTTAACGATGAGTAGCCTGTACCAAAGTCATCCAATGCAATAGAAATCCCTTTTTGTCTAAGTGTATTTAATACATCAACGATCCCTCGAACATTGCCTAATAAGACACTTTCAGTAATTTCAAATTCAAAAAGATTGTATGGCAAATCATAATCATCAATGATCGATACAACACGATTGACAAAATCAGACCGCTGCAATTGAATAGGCGATATATTAACCGCTATTCGACCAAAACTTAGCCCTAGATTGCGCCACTCAATGGCCTGTTGGCATACAGCGCTTAAAATCCAATAACCAATTTCTACAATGGTTCCATTAGCTTCCGCCTGCTCAATAAATACCGCGGGAGAAATAACACCATGGGTTGGGTGCAGCCAACGTACGAGTGCTTCGGCGCCTGTAATTTGTAGTGTGTCTAACTTCATCTTGGGTTGATAAACTACATATAATTCCTCATTTTCAATAACATGATTAAGATCTTGGTTTATGCCCATGAGATAGCGTAAATCTATCTCCAACTGCTTATCAAAGAAGACCACAGAATTAAGCTCTTTTTGTTTAGATTTGAAAAACGCCAGATCACAATTTTTATGTAGTTGAATGGCATTCTCTCCCCCTTGAGGGTATTGATTAACCCCTATGCTAAAGGCACAGCGCAAGGTGTCCTGGTCTACTTTATACTCCCCTAAAAGGGTGGTGAGTAGTTCTGAGACGTATTGTTCAAGTGATGATTGGGTTTTGTAGTCTCTGGTTAGTACAGCAAATTTACCGCCACCAACTCGTGCGCATTCTTCGGGTTTTGACAGACAATCAACAAGTCGCTCCGCGACCTTTTGAATTAACACATCACCAAGCCAATAGCCTTTACTGTCGTTGACATGTTTCAAGTTTTGAATGTCGAACAATATCAACGCAAATGGCTTATCGCGTTCAAGGTATTGCTGAAGTGCTTCATTGAATTGTGCCCTATTACCTATCCCAGTCAATGCATCCCTGTGTGCGGCTCGGTGGAGTTGCTTAATTCGTTTCTGTCGTGAATAAAAGGCTAATGCTAGGAAACATACCGTTGTTACAGCCAAACAAATAATCACGTAGAACCACCATGCAGGCCTAATGGTAAACTCAAATTTAATGACTTTGTTACTCCACATACCGTCGCTATTACTACCCTGCACCTCAAAAGTGTAGTGTCCCCAAGGTAGGTTGGTGTAATTGACATGGTTTTGTCTTGTTTGTACCCAAGTCTCGTCAAATCCAGTTAAGCGATATTGGTAACTAAGACGGTCACTAACATGGTAATCCAGTGACGCAAATGAGAATTTCAAATTATGTAAGTCATAGGGGAGCTCAACGTTTGTTTGGTTGATCAAGTTATTGAGACTAACATCGCCACTTTTAATATCTGTGAAGATCGTATTCGGCCGAAATGTATTAGCGCGGATAACACGGGTATTAACTGATATCAATCCCGTGGATGAACCTACCATTAAATCGCCATTGCTTATGGACATGGAGTTAGGAATAAACCGCAACTCCCAATCATTCAATAAATTGGGAAATTCCGTAATAGCTTGAGTATCCGTGTCGTATTTCAATATGTCAGTTTTAGTACTTAGCCACAACACACTATTTTCAGCAACTACATTGCTAATCTGCTTGCTTTCTAGGCCTGGCACAGAAACCAGTTGGTAAGGTACATCGGTGCCCGATGGCACTGCCGTTAATAACCCATGATCCGTTGAGGCAGCCCAAACAGTGCCATGTATATCCACCGCGACATCAACAAATTCAGTCTTTTTAGCTTGAGGGGTGGGACGTAATATGTGGTACTCACCGGTATCTAACTTTATATTGATTAAACCCACGGTAGAAGCTAACCATAACTGCCCTTGGCTGACGATGGAGGCATAACAAAAGGATTTTGTAACCGCGTATAAGTTACTGCCATCGTCAAGATATTTAGCTATAATCCCCTTTTCTTTATGAAATTTAAAGATAGGGCCGCCGAGTTGACTCGACACCAAAGCTTCCTTGTCATTCAACCCCGTAATCGTATAAAACACGCGTCCGGGTAACGGAAATTGGTTATTGTACTGTTCTCCAAAGCTTGTCGTAGTCCCACTGACGGCATCAAAGTGGGAAATTCCACCATCATGGGCAAACCAATAAGTTGAGTGGTCTGCGCTCACCGATGTAGAATACACTCGCACGCCATTAAGGCCATCTACAGAGCTGTCACTGATGGTTTTTAACTGCTGATTAAACACGGCCACGCCGTCTTCTGACGTTACTAATACATCACCATCATGCAAGCCTACTGTCTGAAAAATTTTAGCGTCAGTTGAAATCACTGCATCAAGTTGATTAATGTAACTGCCTTGTTTTAGAAAAGAATAATAAGATATTCCTTTGGGTGTTCCGGACCAAAGAATACCTGACTCATCAACTAAGACTGCAAGTACCTCGTTGGACAATATATTATCGAAATGTTTTGCGCTATGTCGTATTTTAAATACTTCTTGGGTAGCCAGTGAATAAACCACTAGCCCCTCGCTAAACGACGCTAGCACCAAACTATCTTGGTGTACTGTTACGCCGCTATAATGGACATCCTCGAAGCCTGGTACTGGCACAAGTGTGAGGGTTTCGCTTTCAATATTAAAGCGGTACACACCGCTATCGTTGTATCTTGTGTACCAAATGTTACCGTCTTGACTATTGAACATACCGACGAGTATACCGCCTTGTGTAATGTACTCTGGCTCGGCATCAGGTGTTTGATAATCCAGTTTGAAAATCCCTTCGGTAGTTGAAATGTACAATCTATTATTGTATTCAGTTACACTGGCAACGTAGGCTTTTGTTTCGCCTTGATGAAAGGCTACGTATTCAAACTCTTGATTTGCATTGAGTTTAGCCAAGCCTTCATTATTTGAACTCCACACACCACCGAGCGAGTCGTGATATAAATGATTAGACCAATAGTCTTCTTGGTTAGTCGTAGAATAGTTCTGTGACACAATGCTATTGTGAATACGAGAGACACCATCGGTGGTTGAGATCCAGATATCTCCAAAGTTATCTTCAGTAATGGACGTTACCTTATTACCAATAATGGCTGGGGTGGACCGCGTACTGTATGTGGAAAAACGCTCGCCGCTGTAACTCACGGCACCTGAGGGTGTGGCAAACCACATTAACCCGTTTTTTTGTCGATATATCTCAACAATCCGACTGTCTGGTAAACCATCACGAATACTCAAATTGATAAAACGGTATTGTATATTGCGATCAATAGCGGCTTGTAAAGGAAAAGAAAATACGCTCAGGCAGACAAAAACACAGAGAAAAAAGGTATTTAGCACAAAGTTTGTATTAAAAAGACACTGCAACGTCTGTTTTTGCATGACCACTCGGGATTCCATTGTGAGAACCACTACTCAGTTCATAACTGAATAACCTTACTGCTTATTTAGAGTCAAACAATGCAAAAGCAATTGCTCATCAATAAACAGGACAATCGCCACACAAGTAGCCATGTTTAAGTGCCTATTTGTCGGCTTTATTTGAAACAAATCTTTTAGTCGTGTGTGTAAATGTCGGCCTTAAAAGCATACAGGAGACAATAAAACAACCACACATTGTAAAGATAAGTGTTTTAAATTTAATGGATATATTCGATGTCGGCAATTCTACTTTAGTTATAACTATTGCTATTCCAACCTTCTGAGCCACCTCAGTGAGACCTCACCAAGCCAATAAAACTGAGCCTTCAAATGGCCAAGTCAATAAAGTTGTCACTGGCAGAAAATCAAACAAGTTAAGACACCTTGTTAGACTGGGGCGCTTAAGTTATGCCTGCGCGGCAAGCCCCGAGTCCCCTTAGTAATTAGAACCTAGAGTGTCATCATCGTCATAGATAATGTCACTGACGAAACGACGATCACACACATAGTGAACCTACATGTGCATATTTACCTATAATTAAAGGGCTCAGTAAAATTTCCATTTATTTCATAGAACTGGCTCAGTGTATTGGTGAGCATGAGGCATACTTAATGAAAGACGATATATCGATATTTGGTTGGCTATTTGTGGTTCTATCAATCTGTAGCGGATGCAAAAGTACCATCACTAATAACGCGTTAGCTGCAGATGAGTACAGATTGGATAACGCGTTTAATTACACGCCAAGTGTTGTTGAAAGTGAACAAAGTGTATTCGCGTTATCGCCTGAAATGGAACACTATGTTGCGGAAAACTTAATAGATATTGCCGATCCGTTTAATCGTGCACAACGCTTACTTTCTGACCTTTTTACCCCTGAACGCCTTGCATTAGCTTACGATAACGGTGCAGATCTTGTTGCTGAAGAGGCGTTTAAAACACAATTAGCAAACTGTTTATCACTGACGATTATGACCCATGCCCTTGCTAAACAGGCTAATATTTCCACTCAGTTCAGACATGTCCAAGTAGAAGAAAACTGGTCTCAACGACATCAGGAGTTTGTGACTAACGGACACGTTAATCTTCGTGTGATCGGCGACCGATTTAATACCAATGACATATACTCTAATCAGTCCGTCGTTATTGATTTTGTGCCAAATCTAGCTAAATACCGATCAAAGCCTTTAACTAAGAGACAGATTGTTGCGATGTTTTATGGTAACAAGGGCGCTGATGCCATGCTGCAAGGTAATTTCGATATCGCCTACACATATCTTGTAGAGGGGTTAGAAAAGAACTCTAAGGATCCAAGTTTGTGGCACAACTTAGGCATTTTATATAAGCGGTCCGGTCACCTCGGAAAGGCCGAGCAACTCTACAACTATTCACTCTCTCTGAAACCGAATAACAACGCAATGCTGGAGAGTTTAGCGGTGCTGTATCAAGTCACTGAACGTAAAAATGAAGCATCTGCATTACGTCAAAGACTTAATATTTCACGTAAAAAAAACCCTTATTATCACGCAATGTTGGGGGATCAGGCATACCAAAATAGCCAGTACAAACAAGCTATTGTTCACTATAAGAAATCCCTGTCCCTGAACCGTAAACAAGCTGTCATTTTATTTTCCTTGGCAAAAAGCTACTTCGCTATTAACCAGTTTGACCGCTCACACATCTACCTGAAACGGGCAATGAAATTTAGTCCTCAGTCAATGGAGCGGCAACGTTACCAACAGAAACTAGAAGCATTAAAACCGTACACGACAAAGGTTAATCAAGATACATGTCACTTGCACCAATGCTAACGTCCTTCGTCTTCAGGCAATCAGCCACTCAGTGGTTGGCTTGGGACATGTAAGATAGTGACATCGCAACAATCACCAATCAACCCCATGTGAATGAGATTGCTCAAAATATAGAGTAGCTATGCAACAGTTTCCCCTTTTTTCACAGCACGTGTTTGATGGTAATTATTTAGCTTTAATAAATGACACCAGATTATCCATTAGGGCATCCTTTATTGGCAAATCAGGCATATTGTAGGTTTGCATATTTTGTACGCCATCCATGGGCGCTGATTTTAACACGTGATTCATGCCCTCAATCAGCACGTGCTTGGCGCCAAGATTAGCACTAGACAGAAATTTAGCTTGTTCTGTAGATACCTGAATGTCAGTGGTACCTTGCACAATTAACACGGGTTTGTTGAGTTTAGCAATCTCCTCTTGCGGTGAATACTTGAACCACGACATCAGGTATGGCTGTACGCTGGGGCGAAATACTGTGTTTAAATAGCTGGGCACTTCATCAACAGGTTTGTTTTGCAACAAACTATCCATGATCGAATTAGCTACTTGGGCCACTGGCGCAGGTTGGCCTTTGAGTTGTTCACGAATAATCTCATGGCCAGGCTGCCCTGCCCCAGCAATAGAAATGAATTTGTGAACACTGTCGTGATTTGCAATGACTGAACCTATCAAAGCCCCCTCACTATGGCCGATGACAACAACCTGTTCAGTATCAAGTGTCTCATTGATATGCAATAACCATTGCTTAGCATCATCAATAAAATGCTCAAATCTTAAATCAGCCTCTGCCACTGCCGAATTTTTGCTGGCACCCACGCCTCGCTTATCATAGCGCCCGTGCACAACACTAGATGGCATTGTTTACGCAATAATCTAATGTAATCTTTATTAAGTTCTGTTGACTGATAACGAGTCGTTATGAACCCTTACGTCCTAAATGGCTGTCCAACAGAGAATACTACTGAACTACTACAAGCCAGATTTTCAGGCATAAGTCACAGGATATGATGAGTAACTCTCACCATGGACGCTATTATTGACTGTTCGCGTCTCTTTTACCAGATGGTAACTGCTTAGGTTTTACTAATCCCTGCAGTAAACCCACAGCAAAAAATAAGCTAATTAACATAATACTGCCGCGTAAATCGCCATAAAAGTGGACACAACAATAAACGCTGCCAGCAAGTAACACTAGACCAAGCATCAAACGTTGGCGTGCAGCGCCTTGGCGGATCAGGAGCAGACCAGACCAGATAAGTATACTAGCAAGAACAAATCCCATATTAATTCCCCTCCACTAGGGTACTTTTTGTTTCACAGGCTACCTTCTGAACCGGTGATAACGGTCCTTTCACTCGCAGATATATCAGTACTGCGGCAAGGGCAATCAAAACACTGTTAATCGCCAGTGACGTCTGAATATTAATATCAGACCACTGACTCAATTGCTGAGATAATTAATAAGCCAATGACGCCATCAACTGAATGGGTCAGTAAGTGTCTAAGGGCTAATGGTAACAAACAGATTAGCGCGTAAGCCAACCAGGTAATAAAAAACACCCTACCTACCCAAACATTCACCAATGCACTGCCGCCAGCTTTAAACAGGATTGTTTGCGCAACGAAAATTGCACAAGTGGCAAACACCAAGCCAAGGCAAACGCCGAAGGTTAACATTGTAACCCGTCAATAAGCTGACATTACCGCTATGACTATCTTTCACTTTCTGTTTGTACAACCAAATCAGCATACCGGATAAAGGTAACAAGGCTGAGGTTAAACCCAATATCATCCATATCAGCTTAATAGGTAGACCGCCAAAATGACCAAAATGCAGTGGCGACATCAAATCCAGTACCGGCGTTGAGCTTGCCTCTAAATCACCATAACGACTAAATGACTTGATCAATGTTTCACTGCCTGCATTGTATTTCATCATTTGCCGCACCACATCCGGACCACCGCCAACTTCAATATACAAATCACTGTTACGGTCTCCTGGCTGTAAAATAGTAATGCTGTATATATCACCATCGCCAATCCGAGCTTTTACATCATTTAATATGTTTTCTAGCGGGGATACCTTATAGACTTGACTCAGTTCAGGCTCTGGATAGTCAACAAAAGTGGCGATAAGTTTTTCAGTATCACCCTGAAATTTAACCAAGGCCGCAGCCGGCAATAAGGCCACCGCTGCCAAGCCAAGAAATGCACCTGTAAAGCCAATAACAAAGTTAAATACTAGGCCCCACACGCCCATTATTTTATGGGCGTCACGCCAGCATATATCTAACGATTTCCACCAACGCATGGTGAATGCTTGCCTAAGTAACTGACGATGGATAAAAAAGCCGGTCACCACTGACACCAATAGCAATAAGCCCACAGCACCAGTTACCATCAATCCAATGGGGTTACCCAAATGTAAATCCGCATGAAATCCCGACAAGAAACTCGGCATATCAGTCTCGTATTTTCCATAATAGTCGGCCGTTGTGGCATTAATGCTATCCACCAACTGATAACTGATGGGGTCAAAATGAAATGCCCATACGGCTTCGGTATCAAAGATTTCATCGCCATCATGGGCTTCATACAAGATAACAAATTTGCCATGGCGAGAGCGCGCTGACGGATAAATATGGATATTGTGCTTGTACGGCTCTGGTACTTCAGCTCTGTAACGTTCCACAATAGACTCGACACGTTTGCTATCAATGTTGAAATTGATGGTTCGTTCCGGTTGAGACCATGCTTCTAACTCCGCTGCAAACACAGCCACCACACCGCTAAAAGAGATAACGAACAACACCCATGCAGTGGCTAGCCCAAACCAAGAATGTAGCGCAAATAATTTTCTGATGCTTTGTGTTTTCATACCAATGCGCCTGTGAAACCAAGATAAGCAAGATAACCATGGCTGGTAATAATCAATCCTAAAAGCGTGAGAACATAGCGGACTTTAGGTAATAAATAACACGCAAACAATAAACCCAACCACAGTAATGGGAACAGTAAGATAGGTAAAATTATTTGGTCAGCATCAGACACAGGCAAATAGGTAGTCATTCCGGGGATCATAACAATCGTGGTTAGAAATGGGCCAAAAACTGCCAGTAATGTTCTCAATTTTCCGTGGGTAAATATCTGTCTCAAAACGTTTATCTAGTTATTCTAATTAATCCGAAATAGTACACAAATCAATTCAGCAAATAAAGTAAAGCGGAATGCTTATCATTTATATTTGCATTTTATTACAAATTTTATTCATTGATATCTAAACAAATGGCGTATGTCTGCTCTGTGTTTAGAGAGATTACAAATTAATGTAACCATGGTTAACTACAACATTTTTCTAGCAAGCCTCGCAAATAAGAATAATTTGCATTAAGCTGTCGGCAGTTTATTTGTCATGTAAGGAATTATAATGAAAAACCTAAAGACATCAGCAACCATGGCTCTCATTGCAGCTGCGGTTATATCAGGCTGTAACCCAAGCAAAACTGGAAGCGTTCAAACTCAACATAATCATCAACAAGCTCACAAGAATGCTCACCATGAGCATGGATTGCCGCGCCACCACCGCTTGGCATTTATGTCTGGCCACGTACAAGCCGGTTTGGCTCTTTATCGCCAGGGCGAATTGACCATGGCAGCGCCCCACCTTCTCCACCCGGTGTCGGAAACCCATAAAAGCGAGCGCGAAGGTTTAGATGCCCTCGGCTTTGAAAGTGAGGTGTTTGAGCAGGTTTCAGTTGCTTTAGAACAACAACGTCAGGCCACAGACATCGAGCCACTGCTAAAGAAAGCCGAGGCTAATCTTGCTCATATGGCTGCTCAAGCCGGTGGCACACCGGAAAATATCATTACATTTTTGATGGATACTGTGATTGAGGAATACACTATCGCCATCACTGACGGCATTATTTTAGATGTTGGTGAATATCAGGATGCTTATGGTTTTACTGTAGTAGCGCTGGCTCACGCCAGTAAAATTTCAAATAATACGCCAATAACCAAGGCTCTAAACGCATTATTAGTGCTTTGGAACAATGGACCTGTGCCAGTTGATACACCAGCCTCAATAGCACAAGTCACAGCAGCAGTACAAAACGTAAGAGCCGCGTTGTAACACCGCTCTGTTCGTTCCACCGTGATATTTTGGATAAAGCCAATGTCACGGTGGAGAATGACTGAAGTAAAAAACCTAGGTTATTACTTACTTTCCAACCGTTCGACAGTAACAAAATAACTACCTAGTTGCTGCTTTTTACCATTTTCAAAATAAGCTTTCAGGGACGTAATCCCCGAAGATAAAGTCAACGTGAAATCAACAGACTTCGCGCCCTTGGCTATTTTTTGTTTCTGTTGTTGACCTTGTACCTGGATCACAGCATGTTTTGCATCAAATGCTACACCTTTAACAGCTCTAAACGCTTTATCACCAGCGACGACTTCACCTTTCTTCAGCTCTGCGCTGATAGGATGGTCAATTTCTTCCGGCCAACGGCGCAATGTGAAACGGTAAATGCCAGCCTGTCTGACATCTACTTGCCAAAAGCTTTTATGTATACCATCTTCTTCCCGTGTGGCCCGGCGGATTTGGCGCTGATTCCATGGCACAGCCGCATTGTGGCCTAACCAGTCGTGCGAGGTCAGTGTCACTGGATTTGCATTTGGATCGCCCACGTACAAAGACGATGTTTTGTTTAAACTTGGAGTCAACGATTCCCACCAACTGTCATACTCATTCCTCAATGAAGCAACTACCTCTGGGTGTTGCTTTGCAACATCCGTTGCTTGGAGAGGATCAGACCCCATGTCGTACAACTTAACACCGTTTATCAAGCGCCAGCGCTGTGTCATAACCGACGACTTGCGCCATTTTTTAGCCATGTATACGCGCTGTGAATCAGTAATCATCACGCGTTCAGACCATTCACTGGACTGTTTCATGAGAAGTGGTTTCAGGCTTTTACCGTCAAACTTTACGTCTTTTGGCGGCGCAATGTTCGCCAAATCCAGTAGCGTTGGTACCATATCAACGTGTCCGGCAAGGTTGTCAATACGATGGTGTTTGTTTAAGCCTCCCGCTGGCCAATGTATAAACATGGGCACACGATGGCCGCCATCGTACTCACTGCCTTTTTGGCCTCGCATGCCTCCCGAGTATACTTTATGACCTGCTGATGTCCCGTTATCTGTGGTAAACATCAGTAGAGTATTCTCTGTCATATTATTTTTTTCTAAATATTCTCGCAGTTTAGCAACGTTGTCATCAATGTTACTGATCATGCCAAAAAAGTGCTGTATTTTAGTTGGTATCTTGGCATCTTTATACAAGTCAGCATAAGCCTTTGGCGCATGCATAGGTCCGTGGGGAGCGTTGGTACTCAGATAGACGAAAAATGGCGCATCCTGTTGTTTAAATTCATTTATGTAATTAATAGCCTCTTCAAATAATACATCTGTGACAAAACCTGACGATTGTTCAGGCGCTCCGTTACGGAAATAAACGTCATCAAAATAGCTGTTATCCCAGTAGTCAGGCGTTTGTCCTACACCGCCAGCACCATGATAATACGCATGTTGGAAACCTCTATCATGAGGTCTGTAAGGATAATTATCTCCCAGATGCCACTTACCCACCATAGCCGTTTGATATCCCCCATCTTGCAGATAATCTGCCAGAGTGCGCTCATCTGTGCGTAATAATGATCGGCCCATCACAGTATGCCAGACACCGGTTCTGTTACTCACGTGCCCTGTCATCAGTGCTGCCCGTGTGGGTGCGCAGGTGGGTGAGACATGATAATTATCAAGTCGTGTACTGTTCTTTGCTAATGCATCTAGATGTGGTGTTTTAACAATGGGGTTACCGTGGATACTGAGGTCGCCGTACCCTTGATCGTCTGTCATGATCATGATGATATTTGGCTTAGCACCAGCAAAACCAATAAAAAATAAGCTGATAATAAACATCACGGGGTTAGTGAATCGAGATATAGACATGGTAAACTCCTTGTATAGAACCCGCTATTTGACTGTAAAAACACAATTAAATCAATAATGATTTACAATTGATTTACGTTACTTAAGGGCCGTGCGGATAATCTCTGCGAGTTTATTTATCGCCTTTGTTTCACTGGTCACCCGAGCCGCAACAATCAATGCCCTTGAAGGTGAAGGGTTAATTGCATTAATGTAATGGATCAGTGGATCGTTTGATTTTACGGCAAACTCAGGCATCAGGGTTATCCCCACGCCTGCTGCAACCATGCTGCGCAGAGTTTCCAAGCTACTTGCTTTAAACCGTTCATCATCTTTTGCGCCAGCGGCAAAGCAAAATTTTAATGTATCTTGCTGCAAACAATGACCATCTTCCAGCACGAGTAGTTTGGTCCCAGCTAATTTCTCCATTTCAATATGTTCTGACTTTGCCCATTGATGCTGTTTATTCACTGCTAACAGCAAGGCTTCGTTGGTTATGTGGAATGTCTTCAACACCTCGGTGTCAGGTGTTTGAGCTAATAGCAAACAATCCAACTCGCCTTGTTGTAGCTTTTCAATCAACACGTGGGTATGTGCTTCATGAACAAATAGTTCTATGTCAGGAATTGCTTGTTTCAATAACGGGATAATAGAGGGTAAAACGTAAGGCCCAACGGTTGGAATTACGCCAAGATGGAAGGGACCAGATAATAATGTGTTATCTTTCGCCAACGCTTTAAAATGCTGTATTTCACCAAGTACTCGCTTTGCCTGTAACACTAATGATTGTCCTTTGGGTGTTAACAACACCCGCCGACTAGTGCGCTCAACCAGTGAGATCCCTAATTGCTCTTCCAGTTTTTTCAATTGTCCACTGAGCGTTGGCTGACTGACAAAGCATGCTTCAGCAGCTTTGCCGAAATGACGATGTTTATCCAACATCACAAGATATTCTAAGCTTTTAATATTCATACTATCCCCAATCAATAGCTAAAACCTATTAAATCAATAGAAACAAACAATTTCAACTATTAAAGCTGGTGGGTAATAATACCCACATCAACGATAAAACTGACGTGGAGTCAAACATGAAAGATTATAACCACCCCATCTCTGTTCCAGATGTTTCTTTTCCTACCCGTGAAAACGATGCCTGGGTAAGCCTAACTACAGACGGCCTCTTCAAAGACAAAACGGTCATTGTGTTTGGCTTACCCGGTGCTTTTACGCCAACCTGTTCATCGTCACATCTACCCCGTTACAATGAATTATTCTCTACCTTCAAGCAACACGGTGTAGATGACATTTTGTGTGTATCAGTTAACGACACGTTCGTTATGAATGCATGGAAAAGCCAGCAAGGTGCTGACAACATCACCTTCATTGCAGACGGCAATGGTGAATTTACTGATGGATTAGGGATGTTAGTAGATAAAGGTGCCATCGGCTTTGGTAAGCGTTCATGGCGCTACAGTATGTTGGTAAAGAATGGGGTTATTGAGAAGATGTTTGTTGAACCAGACGTTGCAGGTGATCCGTTCCAAGTCTCTGATGCAGATACTATGCTTAATCATATTGCACCCGAGCACACATTGCCGGCATCAATAAGTTTATTCACCAAACCCGGCTGTGGGTTTTGCCAAAAAGCCAAACAAGCATTAACAGAGGCAAACATGGCATTTGAAGAAATTGAGTTAGGTAATGATGCGTCAATCACCAGCCTACGTGCAATCACTGGAGCGACAACGGTTCCTCAAGTCTACGTTGACGGTACTCATATTGGTGGTAGTGAGGCACTAATCAACTATTTAGCTAATTTATAAGCCTATCACAACCTCAGTGATCAGCATTAACGCTGATTACTGAGTGTTCGCTGTCGCAATACTGAACGTACTTTACCAATGAGATCGTTAATCGAAAAAGGCTTTTGCAAGTAATCAATGCCTTGCAAAATAATCCCGCGCTTGGCAATCACATTATTGTCATAACCAGACATGTATAACACGGGTACTGACGGATACTGACGATTAAACTTATCAGCAACATTTTTACCGTGCTCTGCATTTTTGAGGATGACGTCTGTGATTAATAAAATAGGTCGTCGGGGCTCACTTTTCAGGCACAAGTCTAATTCATTTCCATTTTCAAAAGCTAACACATCATAACCATGGGAAGTCAAAATGGATGAGGTCAGTTCACGTACATCCTGCTGGTCCTCTACCACGCAAATTAAACCCTTGTCCTCTGTCATAGGTACGTACTGAATATTATTATCTGATGTAAAACTAATAGCGTCTGAACTAGCAGCGACTAACGGCCAGTAAACACTCACGGTTGTACCATGTCCTAATGAGCTTTCAACATTAATATCGCCATCATTTTGACTAACAATACCAAACACTGTGGCTAAACCCAATCCAGTACCCATTTCATCTTTTGTAGAGAAAAATGGATCAAACAAATGCTCTAACGTGTGTTCATCCATACCAGTACCATTGTCTTTAACAGCAATGCATGCATAACCGTGTTGCGCCGGTTTGTTTTTGGAGTGGTGATTTCTGGTAATGCTTACATTCACAGACAGTCGACGTTGTTCATCTACAGCAAATGTTTTTTCGCTGATAGCATCTCGTCCATTAACCAACAAGTTCAGCAGGACTTGCTCTAATTGGCTCTTATCTGCCTCTACCACTATTCTATTTGTCGGGCCGTAAAATTCTACTGATGTCTCCTCGCTCAATAATGAGGAAAAGGTATCGAGTGACGTTTTCAATTGCGTAACCAATTCTACTCGAGTGGGTGAAATAGCCTGTTTGCGTCCAAACATTAACAATTTTTCAGTTAAATGTTTTGCTTTACTGGACGCATCTTCAATTTTAAACAAATACTCATCTTGCTCTGATGGTAAATCACTGCGCAAGCGCAACAATTGTGTGTAACCCAGAATAACTGACAAAAAATTATTAAAATCATGGGCGATACCGCCAACTAAACGCCCTAATGAATCCATTTTTTGCGCTTGTTGTAGGCTGTCTGATAAACGCGTATTTTCAGCTTCAGTGCGTTTGATATGACTGATGTCTTCGTAACTACCAATAACACCATAAGTGACGTTTTGAGCGTCTTTAAGTGGATAAAGAAATTCATGTACCCAAATACTGTCACCATTGGCCAATTGCAGTTTACGTTCTTGAGTGTGAAAAGATATGTTATTGTGTAATATTGCATGCTCAATGTTTCTGTAATGAGCTTTATCGCTTTCATTTTCAAATGAAAAGTTTGATTGTTGTAATAGTTCATTAACTGACTCAAAACCAAAATCATTTGCAAATAAATGATTACATCCTATGTAATTAAAATCACGATCTTTCCAATAAATACGTGCGGGCATTGCCTCTATGACATCATGGATCATTTGATTGGCGAGACTGAGCTTCTCTTTATTCGCGACGTCTTCGGTAACGTCACGTATCATAACTACAAAGCCAGGTTGTTCAACGTCACCCAGAACGTGAACCTTTAACTGACAGATAAACTTCTGTTTGCTCAACGTCAGCCCTTTCAAGCGCCTGTCTTTAACAACTGCTAAGGTTTTCGCATCTGACAATAACTTTTTCAACTGCGTTGGTTTGACAAACAATTGTTGTAAATTAATAGCTTGGCTCGTAGTTACCATTTCAAACATGGTATAAAAATGGTGATTAGCATCAACCAGCATGAGGCTAGCATCTACGTGGCAAACACCATAGGGGAAATCTTGTCTTAAATATTCATTTAACGGTGATGGCTTACGTACACAACAATCGTTTACTTCACGTATTTCATTACCGCTAATTGTTATATTACCGTCAATCAGTTGTTGAATGCGCTCTACCACTTGTTCTGAGGTTTGACCGCTTGTTTGACTATTAATAATAGCGCGAATAGCAACCGCCAATTCATCACTGGTAAGTGATTGTTTCAACGTTGTTTGTTCCAGTTCTTTTCTTGTAACGTTATCCACACCGTCAATGGCAACAAGGTTGTCCGCGGCCAAGTCTTCATTCCAATTTGAGCTCATATCCCTACCTTTCAATGATCAAGAAGAACGCATTGATTGTCCCATTACTGCTCACGGGAACGACAATATACCATACACAAAAAAACAATTAATTTACAATCAATTTACAGAAGTTTACTTACATTTCTCCTGTCGTTCACGTACGATTTGCATGTTTTTTAAATCCCAATGAACACAAAAATTGAAGATATTGCCCATGTTCCAATGGTGATATTTTGAGGAGAAATACATGACAAACATACGTTCCACGCACCCTTGGGTTAGGCTTGTTAAAGGGATTGCATTGTTAATATTGTGTTTAACCAAAATAGCGGTAGCTTCGCCCACTGAAGATAGACCAAATATCCTAGTTTTACTCACCGATGACCAAAGTTTTCGCAGTTTAGGCGCCTATGGTAACCATCAGGTAAAAACTCCGCATCTGGACCAACTCGCAGAAAAAGGGATTATTTTTGACCGAGCTTACGACACAACATCCATCTGTATGGCAAGCAGAGCGCAAGTGTTTACCGGAATGTACGAATTCAAAACCGGCACAAATTTTCAACACGGCCCATTGACGCGGGATAAGTGGCAAGACTCCTATCAAGTTAAATTACGCAACGCCGGCTATTTTACTGGATTTGTTGGCAAATTTGGCTTTGCTGTTAAAGATACCGCTGATGCTGGTACTGCTTACAACAAACCAGAGCATTTACCTAGTGATGATTTTGATGTTTGGTACGGATGGCCATCACAAGGTTACTACCCCACTAAAAACAATAAAACGGTAGCTAAATTTGCCGAAAAACATCCCCACGTTACACAAGCTGTGGGTGCGGCAGCCATTGACTTTTTAAAACAGGCAAAACAACAGAAACAACCATTTTTATTGTCTGTTAGCTTCAAAGCACCCCACAAGGCCTTTAGTCCTGATCCCGCATTTGATGATGTTTATAAAGATACTGTATGGGATTTACCGAAAAACTATGGTCAAAAAGGCGCCGAACATATTCCACAACAAGCAAAGAGTGGGCGCCAATACGTTACCATGCAAGATTTTACGCCAGAAAAATATCAAGAAAACATGCGCAAGTATCATCAACTGGTTTACGGTGTTGATAAAGCTGTGGGTATGATGGTTAACTCCCTTGAAGAATTGGGACTAAATGACAATACCGTCATTTTGTTTTTAACTGATAACGGCTACAGTTTAGGTGCTCATGACATGAGCGGTAAGGTGTTACCTTATGAAGAACCCTCGCGAACGCCGATGATAGCCTATGACCCGCGCGCTAAGTCTCACGGCAAAAACAATCGCGTACAAGGTGTCACCAGTAATCTAGATATTGCACCTACGGTGTTTGAACTTGCCAACCTTGATATTCCTGAACATGTAGACGGCAAAAGCTTATTGCCTTTCATTGTCAATCCAAACAGTAAGACCCAAGACGCTGTCATGCTAATTAATGCATGGGGAAGCGCCCCATCCCACTCCCTGGCATTGGTCACTGAGACCTATAAGTACATCTACTGGCCCTACGCCCACGAAATGGATGCCACAGAAGAGCTATACAGCTTAGTAAACGACGAATACGAGATGGTAAATTTAGCCAAAAATCCGGAATACAAAGCGCAACTAAGATTGATGCGAGCCCAATATGACGCTGGTGTCAAAAAATGGCAAGCAGAAGCTGTGGCCACAGGAAAGTACCCTGAATTTGGCCGAATTTACGACCGTACTATCCCATGGAATGAAAAAGTGTCTCAACTTGAGCCACGTATGCAACGCTTGTTTCTAGAGTGGAAAAGCAAAATTGGTGGCAGTAACGCTACGTGGGTAAACGGTAAAGTCGTGGCCAATAAGAAAGATAAAAAGGCTAATAAGAAAAATAAAAAATCAAACACCAAGAAGAAAAATAAAGAAAACAAAACCTCACGTGAAACTAACAAACAGTCCAAAGCTAAAGAATCCAATAAAAAAGCTTAACGTGGCCAAATGATATAAGGATAACAAAATGAAACGCAACACACTTTCCATGCATATTAGCATCGCCCTGAGTTTATCACTCGCCACTCTTGGTTGTAGTTCAGAGGTTGACAGCACTGCCGAGCCATTGAAACCTGCGGCAATGGCTAAAACAACAACGGTAAAATCATTTCAACCCACGTGGGAATCACTGGCAGAACAAACTTTACCTGAATGGGTAATAGATGCAAAATTTGGTATTTACACTCATTGGGGCGTGTATTCTGTTCCAGCCCATGGCGGTCCAGATTATGCACCTAACATGTACAGCCATGAGCGGGATATCAAAGGCACATACAGTTACCACAACGACACCTACGGTGACATTTCAAAGGTAGGCTACACAGACCTAGTAAAACAATTTACCGCACCAAAATTTGATGCCAATGAATGGGTAGGCCTAATGGCTGAGGCGGGCGCAAAATTCGGTGGTATTAGCGTGGTTCATCACGATGGATTTTTATTGTGGGATTCAAAAGTCAGCCGTTGGAACGCCAAGCAGATGGGGCCCAAACGCGATATTTACGGTGAAATTGCACAGGCCGTTCGCGCCCAACCGGACATGAAATTAGTGGCGACTATGCACCATGGTCGCTCTCCGGGTTGGAAAACTAAGTTTTTACCAAAGAACGCA
>JBELHI010000041.1:0-18493 GCA_042091475.1 Alteromonadaceae bacterium | reverse complement strand
TCTGCACCCGTTGCACCCAAGGACTTGGCCATGGTTAATACATCATGAACAACATTCTGTATTTCTGATAATTGCTGCTTAACGTCCATCTAAATTCAATCCTGATAGTGGGTATCTTGGCTTACCATTAGGCAAACACGAGAACACGGGTTACAATAAGTTATTAGTTTATCACCAATCTAGTCTCTATGAAGCACACTGAAAAAAATATTAATCAAAATAACGCTGACGGCGATGCCGTAAAAAGTAAAACTCAACTTAAGCAAGAAGCTGAAGTGATCAGGAAACTCGGTTTAAAGTTACTTGACCTTTCAGCGTCTGATTTGGCAACTATTCCATTGAGCCCTGATTTACTTGACGCGTTGAATTTGGCTAATCGTATCAATCGAAAAAAAGATGGTTTCAGACGTCAGATCCAGTTTATCGGCAAATTGCTCAGAGAAGAAGATGTGGAACCGATACAGCACGCACTGGTAACCATTCAAAACAGGCACCAGCTGGCCAATGCGCACTTTCACAAGCTTGAACAACAAAGAGATGCACTGATTAGAGACGGTGACGAGGCTATCCAATCACTGTTAACTGAACACCCTCAAGTTGATAGACAAAAATTGAGACAGCTAATTCGTCAAGCGAAGAAGCAAGCCCAAGAAAATAAGCCACCAAAAGCGTCTCGGGAAATCTTTCAGTATTTAAAGGACACCCTAGAGAAATAACTAAACAGACAAGGGCACACGCCCTTGCTGATTAAAACCCAATGGCGGGCGGTTATTCGGTACCGCCAACGGTTATTTCGTCAACTTTAAGACTTGGCTGGCCAACACCCACAGGAACACTTTGACCGTCCTTACCACAAACCCCAACACCCGCATCAAGACACATATCATTGCCAATCATTGACACTTGCTGCATCACATCGGGACCATTGCCAATGAGGGTGGCGCCTTTTACCGGGGCAACAATCTTACCTTTTTCAATTAGGTAAGCTTCAGAGGTATTAAAGACAAATTTTCCAGACGTGATGTCTACTTGTCCACCACCAAAGTTTGGTGCAAATATGCCTTTATCAATACTGGCTATCATCTCTTGCTGTTCGCAATCACCGTTAAGCATGTAAGTATTGGTCATGCGGGGCATGGGTAAGTGGGCATAGGACTCACGGCGACCGTTACCTGTAGGCGCAACGCCCATCAAGCGCGCATTGAGCTTATCTTGCATATAGCCTTTCAGGATGCCGTCTTCTATCAATACGTTGTACTGACTTGGCGTACCCTCGTCATCAATGCTCAGTGAGCCACGGCGGCCGGGTATGGTACCATCATCCACTACGGTAACCCCTTTTGCAGCCACCTGTTCGCCCACACGGCCACTGAAGGTTGATGAGCCCTTGCGGTTAAAATCACCTTCTAAACCATGCCCTACGGCTTCATGTAATAATACGCCAGGCCAACCATTACCTAATACCACAGGCATTTGCCCAGCAGGTGCTGGAATCGCCTGTAAATTTGTGGTTGCCATATGAATGGCTTCATCTGCTAAGGTTTGGTAAACCGGCACGCCATCCTTATATTGTAAAAATTCGGTATAGTCATAACGACCGCCCGTGCCTGAGCTGCCTCGTTCACGCTTGCCGTCCTGTTCAAGCAGCACTGTGCAGTTCAAGCGTATTAAGGGGCGAATATCCGTGGCAAAGGTACCATCTGTAGCAGCCACCAATACTTCTTCGTATACACCGGTCAGGCTTACGACTACCTGGCTGGCACTCGGCGCTTGCTTACGAATATAGCTATCTACCTGCTGTAGTAATGCAATTTTACCGTGCTCATCAAGGCTTTGTAGTGGATTTTCCCTAGAATACAGAGAGGTAACCTGGGTAGCAGTAAAATCATTAGACTTACGTACATTGCCCGCCAACGTGATACTACGAGCGGCTTTGGCTGCTGCTGTCAGGGCGCTGACGGATAATTCATCAGAATACGCAAAGCCTGTTTTTTCGCCGCTTACTGCCCGCACACCAACCCCACGTTCAATATTAAAACTGCCGTCTTTGATAATGCCGTCTTCTAATACCCATGCTTCGTGCTGACTGGCCTGAAAATACAGGTCTGCGTAATCATTGTCATGGGCTTGAATTAGGTTAAGGGTGTGTTGTAAATCGTGCTGACTGATGTCAGACGCATCTAACAGATGTTCGATTACTTGATTACTCAAAAAAGGCTCCTCATAAGGAAAATTTATGGCTGTAATTACGTGTGCCATACGGCGTCCACTCGCGCTAGATACTCAGTTCAGAGATAATATCCTGTATCACTAAAATAATAGCAGGAAGACTCTCTGTTAGACACTCGTTTATTTGCAAATCTCTCTATTTACGCTGGCTTTAGGCTAGTAGTCTTGTAGCCCTATTTTTTTTCTGGTTGCTTGGGCTCGGTGTATTCTGTCACAGGTTTAGCATCAGTGGTCTTGGGTGTTTTCGTGGGGATTTCCACTTGCTGAGTTGAGCGTGATAATTCAGTAATAACCGGCTCCTGCAATGAGCCCTGTATTTTATATTGAATATTTGACACTACTTTAGCCGACTTAACCGCTTCATCAATCGCCAGGCCAGCAAGTCCTACGCCGGGATTTAACATCCATAACAACACCGGAAAGCTTGAGGTCAAGTTAGGGATTACCCCAGCATTAAAATCTAATACTTCAGTAGCTAAATTCAAACTACCATTCATAGAAAAATCTAACCCTGGACCATCAATAAAAAAGTCAGAGGTCTCGGCGAGGCCGTCATCCAATACAAATGAGCCGGACAAGTCTTCAAAGAAAAAGCCCTTATTAAACACGTCACGGAAATCAAAACGCAGTTTTCTGAGCAAGGATTTTAAGCTTAACAATCCGAGCACCCGTGAAACTTGGGAGCCTTGATCGTTAAACTCTTTTAAATAGCCATCATCTAAATCAAAGCTGAGGTTACCATCTAATGAGTCTAATCCTATGTTAAACGGCGCATCATCCCAAGCTAAGGTAAAATCAATAACACTACCCGCGTCACGTAAACCGGTATTAATATCAAATTGAGTCAACAAAACACCAATATCTTTACTCCGTGCTTGGCCCTGTAATTGACTTCGCGACTGGTTAGGTAATAGCGACCATTCACCCGACAACTGGAGGTCCAAATATGGCTGCTGAACAGTCAAACTTTCAATGACTAAGCGCTCTGCTTCTCGTTGGGTACGCAACGCGACCGTACCTAATTGAATACCATGTAAGGCGCAATCCGCACATTGTAATTGAATTGGCGGCACAATATTTCGATAATCCGGTGCCTTGGGTGATTGTGATGTAGTTACTCCAGGACTGCTTGGCTTGGCAATGTTAGCACGGTCTGCATTAATAACTAGCCCTTGCTGTAACCAGCGTTTGGCAAAATTAATCCGGCCGTCAAATTGTTCACTGGTTATACTACTAGACCAATAGTCTTTAACTGGTCGCGCAGTCAGTTCAAGATTATCAAATTGATAACCGTATAAGTGCATTTTGTCGGTATTGAGAAACAGTCGTTGTGGCTCACCAAGTACACTTGCCATCAACGTTTCATTGTTGCCGGTTGCCGATGAGATACTGCTCAACTGATTTATCCAACGTCCGGCATCAAACTGGGGCAAATCAACTGACACATTAAATCCAGCACCTAAGCCCATAAGATCAGTGGCACCAATGCTCAAATGAGCCCGAGACATTCGTTTTGTGTCGTGGGGTAGTAAGCCATTAAATTTAATGCTGTTATTAACAATGGCCCGTATCGAGGATGCCTTTAAATCACCTTCAGCATCAATAAACAATAAGCCTTTATCCTCTTCCAGCTTTGCTAGTGGGTAAGGAAGAGTGGATCCTAGTCCTTGTAAATTAGATGATATTTGTAACTCGTACTGCAGATCACCAGGCACAAATACTAATTCAAGTTTACCTAACCAGTCCAGGTCACCTGATAACTGGTCAGATAATGGAATACCGTTGTGCTGTATCACTTGTTTTATTTTCCAATCGCCAGAAAAGTTAGCATTGGTAACATAATCACCGTTGGCTTTAGATTTAGCCGCGATATTGAAGTCAATGGGCGAACCAAACAAGTCCCCTGTTAGGTTTGGCGCTTTAATCACATCATTGCTAAAACGGATACTGCCAGACACATTATCCAATGCTAGGTTAATGGCTGGGAAATGAATATTACTTTTTGTTAGTTCCACCACGCCTTCAGCTAGAGCCATACCGCCAGATAGCGGGATAGCCAACTCCAAGTCAACATCAACTTGGTCCTTGATAATGATATTATCAAGGACCTTTCCTACCTTGTTTTGTAGGGGACTGGCATTCATCAGTTCACCGATTGCAATACCGGTACCTTGGCTACTGGCACTTACATATAAATTTGGTTTTTTGCCAAGCTGGGGGATAGACGCTGATAAACCCGCAAGTTCCACCGCGCCCATTTGCCCACTATCAGCGGCAAAGGACAATGACTTATTCTCAAACAGCAATGTTAGCGGTAAATTGGTTAGTGCGGGCCATGTTGGCGAGAACAAAAAGGCGTCCAAGTCCATTTCAACCCGCGCCTGAAATACGCCATTGTTGTCATCAAAAGGAAAGTCATCAAGGCTACCAGCCCAGAGAATGTTTGCATTCTCCACCTTACCTTTCTGTAACGCTCGATTTAGATAATTGTTGAGATTACTAGACATGAAATTAGCGGGTAACAAGTTCTTGACTGTCGCTAATGACGTTTGGCCAATACGACTGTCGAGTACAAGTTGTTTACCCGCACTGTTGTAGCTCAGCGCGGTGTCTATATTCAGTTCTGGACTGGACAGTTTTACCACGGGTGCAAATACCGACACACCATCCTCAAGGTCAAGGTAAGTATCTAACTCAATACGATCAAAGGCGATGTCTTGTGGTAACAACAGCCCCACATCTACAACACCATTGTCACCCTGTAAACTGATACGTCCCTGCTTATTCCACCAATCCAGATGGCCTGACAACAACGGAACGCCGGGCTGATTACCCGACGGAACCATTGATATTTCATCAATATCAATGGACAGTCCAAGATCATCATGTTGATGATATAAATGTATATCAGATAACTGGGCTGATGCCTGTCGCTCGGCTAATTCAGCCAGTGCTGAGTTATCTAGTATTTGCGCCAATACACGAATGGCTCCGGGTTCAATAACCCCACGATTAAGATGCAACAACTGACGATTAGTGTTTGACCACTTAGCCGTACCATTGAGCATTTGCGTGCTGCCTTGTGCGATTTGTGTAGCAACATCAATGATTTTCACATGCCAATCTTCAGCATGCTTGTCGGCACGGATAACCCCGGAAGATAAGGCGAAGTCGACTGTTTCTGGCAGTGCCAAGGACATTCGGTTTTCACGTAATTGAAGCTGAGCAGAGTAAATCTCACCATACTGGAAGTTAGCCCAAAATTGAAAGCTTAGTTGCGTGTTATTTGGTGGAACACTGGTTGGTAACCAGCGGGTAATAAATGCAGAGATGTCCATTTCTTGGGCATCAAGGTAAAATGTTCCGGCTAAATCAGATAATTTATCACCATTGAGATTGACCATGAAATCAAGATTATTATCAGATATGCCCTGTAATTTTAACTGCCCTACACCTCGATGACCGCGACGCCAATTACCCCAAGTTAAACTGGGTATATCAATTTCTACATCACCGTCTGCATCGGTTAACACCACGCGGCTATCAACTACGGAAAAACTATCCAGCTGCTGTAAAAATAACTGACTAAGGGTGTCGATTGCGCGGTTTGAGTTGTCCGCGATATCTATTTCACGGGGTTTAGCGACATCCACAGTGACAGACATACCCGCCAGCTCTACCCCATCAACTATGGGTTGACCATTGAACATTGAACGCCAAAAACTCAGTTGACCGCGCAAGCTATCAACATTCATATTTAAGCCTGATTGCTCATTCAGATTAACTTGAAGGTTGGTCAATATTAATACTGGCCCTGAGTCCTGCCACACAGCATCGATGTTACCCACGGTGACATCAATGCCATACTGTTGTTGAATATAGCGTTCTAAATTTTCGGTATATTGTTGCGCAAGGGGCAAGGCAAGTCGCACGAGACTCATAACCACAGCCGCAACTACCAATAGCAGTGCCACAGCCGTCCACAACTGTTGAAGCAATGTACTAAGCCATGCAGTGGCTTTTTTCACATCATCACCACGTCAAACTTGGCTTGGTGATACAACGGCTCTGTTTGTACTGTAATAGGTTTACTAACAAACAATTCCAATTCGGCTAACACGTGGGATTGCTCACCCTCTAATGCTTCAACAATATTAGATGCCGCATAAACTACAAACTTGTCTGCATCATATGCGCGATTCACACGAACCACCTCTCGCATAATTTCAAAGCATACGGTTTCAACGGTTTTGACACTGCCTCTACCCTTGCAAACTGGGCACTCACCGCACAATATATGTTCAATACTTTCACGGGTTCTCTTGCGGGTCATTTCCACTAAACCTAACGCGGTAAAGCCGTGGATATAGGTTTTAGCGTGGTCTGACGCCACCGCTAACTCTAGGCTATGTAACACGCGACGCTGGTGCTCTTTACTTTCCATATCAATAAAGTCAATGATAATAATGCCACCTAAATTACGTAATCGTAACTGCCGAGCGATGGCTTGAGTAGCCTCAGTATTGGTATTAAATATTGTTTCTGCTAAATTTCTGTGCCCAACGAAACCACCCGTGTTGATGTCAATGGTGGTCATGGCTTCCGTCTGATCAATAATCAAATATCCCCCAGACTTTAAGTCAACACGACGTTCCAGCGAACGTTGTGCTTCATTTTCAACATCATACAAATCAAAAATAGGGCGATCACCAGGGTAATATTCAATGGCATTGTTAAGTTCAGGAACATATTCCTCAGTAAACGTACTGAGCTCCTGATAAGTTAACTTTGAATCAATACGCACCCTATTTAGGTCAGAGCCAACAAAGTCACGCAATATTCGTGGTGCCAATGCTAGGTCTTCATATAACACATGATGTTTTTTTATCTTTCTCCGCTCAGACACTTTGGCCCATAAACGCTTAAGAAATTTTGCGTCGTGATACAATTCATCCTGTGCCACGCCTTCCGCCGCAGTACGAAATATATAGCCACCATCAGTCAAGCCTATAGCCTCAGCAAGCCCTTTCAAGCGTGCGCGCTCATTGGCATCTTCAATACGTTGTGATACCCCAACATGGTCAACATCAGGCATGTAGACTAAATACCGCGACGGTAAGGTAATGTCTGTAGTTAAACGCGCACCTTTAGTGCCCAAAGGGTCTTTAACCACTTGCACCACAACGTCTTGGCCTTCCCGCACCAGTTGACGAATATCTAAGGGTTGACGGGGAGAGCCTTGATCGTCAGCCGTGGGATTGGTTTCATTATTATTGCGATTAGAAGAGAAGTCCGAAGCGTGCAAAAACGCGGCTTTTTCTAGGCCAATATCCACAAACGCGGCTTGCATACCCGGCAGTACACGGGTTACCTTTCCAGTGTATATGTTGCCAACAATACCTTTACGGGTATAACGTTCTACGTGTATTTCTTGCAAAATACCATTTTCAATTAGCGCCACGCGAGTTTCTGATGGGGTCACGTTTATTAATAGCTCTGCACTCACGTTTTGCTCTCTCTTATATTCTGAATCAGTTGCGATGTTTGATATAACGGCAGGCCAACTACCGCCGAATAGCTGCCCTCAATACGGGTGATAAAACGCCCCGCACGGCCTTGAATACCGTAGCCACCCGCTTTGTCTTGTGGTTCACCGGTCTGCCAATACCACTCAATATCCGCCTCAGTCAAATGACAAAAGGTGACATCGGATACTACAACTTCAAGTAAATGAGTTTCACCGTTGGTGACTGCAACCGCTGTGTAGACTTGGTGGGTTTGCCCTGACAATAATCTCATCGTCGCAGTGAAGTCTGACTTATCACTAGGTTTACCCAGTAGCGCATTGTCTTTGACCACTATGGTGTCAGACCCAATAACAATACTATCGTCGTCACACAAGCAATAACCAGCCTTAGCTTTTTGTAGTGCCAACCGAGCCACATAATCATGTGGCGTTTCATCATCACCCGGGGTCTCATCTATCGCAGGAATAACAGTAGAAAATTGGTCTTCTAATTGGGCTAAAAGTTCCTTTCTGCGGGGTGATTGCGAGGCCAATACAAGTTTGCTCATGTTATTGCACTCCGGATGAGCGACGTACTTTACGCAGTAGGTAAAACACGTAGACCCAAGCCACCATATTAATCAAGGTAGGCGCTAGGTAATGGACTAAAAAATAAATATCAGACAACATATGTTGTAGCCAAAATAGCACCATGTGATAAAACGCGCTGAGTAGGCCCACAATAAACGACTGCTGCCACACAGGGTAATTGCGTAAACGCTGGTAGTTTGTGGCTAATATATAAACCACAATACTGATGGCTAGACTGTGAACGCCAAGGGTGGTGCCTTGTAATAAGTCCAATATAAGGCCACATACAAACGCAACCCCAATATTAACCCGATTAGGTAGCGCCATGGTCCAATAAGACAGAACAAGTAACACCCAGTCAGGACGAAATACATCAAATTGCGTTGGCAAAGGGATGATCTGTAAAATAAACGCCAATAACAGTGTTATGCTAATTGTAAATGGTTTGAGAAACTGAAATTTCATCGCGATAGTCCCTCTAACATTATTTCACAGCATCGGGCCATAACAGCACCAAATATTTCAGTCGATTAAGGTCCGCCACCGGCCGAGCTTCTATGGTTGCAAATGCACTGCCTTGATTCTTCACCACGCGGGAAATCTCAGCCACTGGGTAGCCCTCGGGGAATCGTTTGCCCAACCCTGATGACACCAAAATATCACCAACCTGTATGTCTGAGCTGTGGGTGATATGGCGTAATGACAAATTATTCAAGGTGCCACTTCCGGCGAGCACTGCATTGAGGTTATTGCGCAAGACCCTGACTGGAATATTATGGGAGATATCTGCCAACAAGAGGACTCTACTGGTATTGGTACTCACGTATTGGACGTGGCCAACAATACCATTTTGATCTAATACCGGCTGTCCTTGATAAACGTTATCAAACGCGCCCCTATTAACCACAATTTGATGACTAAACGGGTTATTATCAACGCCCATCAATTCTGCAATCATACGAGAGCCATCTTGACGCTCAGTGGCCCCTAGTAACTGCCTAAGCTGGGTATTTTCTGATTTCAATAACTGGTAACGTTGCACGGCCGCGGACATAACCAAGTTTTGTTGTTGTAGACGCTCATTTTCAGAGACTAAGTGACGGTAAGCAACAAAGCGGCGGGAACTCCAATCCAACATTTGCCCAGGCACATTGGCAAGCCATTGAATTGGACTGATAGCGGTATTGAGGTATTGCCTGACCTCACGCATCTGGGTTGACTTATGATCTAGCAGAATGATAATCACAGAGAATACAACGGCAAAAATGAGCCGTGACATCAATGATGGTCCACTACTAAATAATGTATTCATAGCTCAATTAGAAAGGCGACAATTGCCGCCTTATTACACTCCGATTATTCGTCCGTGAACAAGTCGCCGCCGTGCAAGTCAATCATTTCCAATGCTAAACCACCACCGCGAGCAACACATGTTAAAGGATCATCAGCAATCACTACTGGAATGCCGGTTTCCTCGCGTAACAGGCGATCAAGATCTTTAAGTAGTGCACCACCGCCCGTTAAGACCATGCCGTCTTCTGAAATATCAGACGCTAATTCCGGTGGGGATTTTTCTAATGCTACCATAACAGCAGACACAATGCCCGATAGAGGCTCTTGTAATGCTTCCAGAATTTCGTTGCTATTAAGCGTAAAACTGCGCGGCACACCCTCAGCCAGATTACGACCACGGACTTCAATTTCTCGTACTTCGTCACCTGGGTAAGCGGCGCCAATTTCATGCTTGATACGTTCTGCTGTTGGCACACCAATCAGAGCACCAAAATTACGACGCACGTAGTTAATAATGGCCTCATCAAACTTATCACCGCCAATCCTGACCGACGACGCATAGACCACGCCATTTAAAGAAATGATAGCAACTTCTGTAGTACCACCACCAATATCAACCACCATAGAGCCTTTAGCTTCTGATACAGGTAAACCAGCACCAATCGCCGCGGCCATAGGCTCATCAATAATATACACCTGACGAGCACCTGCCCCCTGTGCTGATTCACGAATAGCACGGCGTTCAACTTGGGTTGAACCACAAGGCACACAAATTAATACTCTAGGACTAGGGTGAAACACACTGTTAGTGTGAACTCGACGTATAAAACTTTGCAGCATTTTTTCAGTAACATCAAAATCGGCGATAACACCATCTTTCATAGGCCTGATAGCCTTGATGTGCCCAGGGGTACGACCCAGCATTTGTTTCGCTTCAGTCCCTACCGCTGCAACGCTTTTTGAGCCACCTGAAGAGCGTTCATCGCGAATAGCAACAACAGAAGGCTCATTAAGAACAATACCTTCATCCTTAACATAAATAAGCGTGTTGGCTGTGCCCAAGTCAATGGATAAGTCATTAGAGAACATGCCTCTTAATTTTTTGAACATGAAAAAACGTGCCTGTTAGAAAAATCGAAGAATAAGGCAAGAGTACCAACGGACCCAAGTAACAGCAAGGGGCAAAGGAAGATAATGAAGAAAATATACAATTATTAGGTATAAACCACAGCTTCAGCAAATAAATTGGTCATCAACAAATATAATGTACCTCACCATAGCCATCACACACGGAATTGTGAACGTTCGACATTGCCTGGTTGGACTGATTATTTCAACTGGCTCAATGCGGTAAATTAAAAGCCTTCGCGACGATTAATAATACGATCGTTACCTCTGTAATGACCAAATTGAATAACTGATTGCGGCGTATCATCAGCGTCAATGATACCATTATCATCCCAATCGAAGTTCATGTAGTCCATACCCGTATTGGGAAAGTGTAAGCGCAATAAAATTTCTCCCGTGGCACCGCTGCCTGGTGCCGGAGCAATCAACCCTTGGGATCGTAATGAACGGCCTTGAACAATATCGCCGGCGCCAGCAATCACAGCGCTAGGTGCGTAGTTTGCGATATCCGTTGTATAGGTCAGCTGTGGTTCATTAGTCGTCCAGTCATAGCTGTGGCAGCTGTCATCAGTTTGGGTAAAAAATTGTTCAGATGGGGCAAACGTTTGTGTTACAACAGGCACCGAGATATCCGTTAATTCACTGCCGTAGGCATTTTCTAATATCACGCGACCCCAATGCATCTTAGTGCCTGCAATCGGCGGTAGCTCATGTTTACTCTGTGCTGTGCTGGAATGACCCGCAGGTTTGTATTCTACGATATTGTTTGAGTAATTCGCAACAACCGCAAATGACAATGAAACTTGCGCATCAAACGGTACGATCGGTGTCGGTATTTTTTGATATACAATACCACTATTGTTCAATTGATATTGCCGCTTACCATCGTAGAAAGGTTCAGCGAAGGTATCAATAGCGTTCAGATTAATCGTCGCATTACCACTGTAGCCACTCAAATCCGCGGCCGTGATATCACTCAGTGTAGGAGAATATTTCCACAAATCACCATCACCCTGCGGGGTATCGTAATTAAACGTTTCATCACCAAGACTGTTATACGCCGTTACTGTGATAGAAGGTGTTGACGTAAATGCCACTGTCTTACCGATATAACTAAACACTTCACAATTATCAACAAGGGCTGGCGCATTGTCAGTCACATCAAAATATGCTGGAATATAACTGCCTAAGGTTAATACGTTGCTTTCAACCGTCTGGTTGTCATAGTTATCATAAAAGGCGAGAGAGAAAGAGCCTGCCTCTGTATACGCAAGCTGTAAGTGCTCCGACATGCCCATAGTCGTATCTATCTGGTCGTCCATATTCAAGAGTGCAAGGTTGACTTCTTGGGGGGGAGTATTAGTCGTTAACGTGCTGCTTCCTGAAATACTTGCATTAGTTAGGTGTATCGATCCATCTACTCCGTTTAAAGGAGAGAGTCTTACCGCACTCGCAGTAACACTCTTAGCTCTGTAATTAGGTAAAGCATTGACGATTGACGGATTTAATTTACCAACGTCGCCGAGAGAATAAAGCGTTAGCTGATAGTTATTACCGGCTATAGGGCGATACGGTAATTGAGGATAGACAACAGGATCATTAGTATCTTGTGATATTTCCTCTAGAGTCAAGCGTAGTTCTGCTGGGCGAACAGAAAAATCATTGGACGGTACCTCTTTATCACCTAATTTTGCATACAACCGAATACTACCAGCGTCATTAAAAATGACTGGCGAGAGGGCCACCGGGTTATTAACATCATACGTAGCAAGTACTTGTCCGTAATTGATGGCAGTGGCATCAGTACTTACGGGTATTGTCATACCATTGACTGTTAATGTTCTATTTGAACATTGAGCCGGTGATACACACAAATAGCCAACAGACAGTGGCGGTTTTTCTGAATATCCTGCACAGGCACTAATAGGCTCAAGTTTAAGCGCCTTTGAAAATGCTTTCTCTGCGATCTGCCCGGGGATATTAATGACTTGATTATCATAAGTCCACCTCACATTTAAGCTGTCTGATATGGTCATTTGGCAATTTGCCGAATTCGCACAACGAAAACCGGGTGTGCCCGCGGGTAATGGATTCGCTTGTAATACATTCCACGTCAACGTACCCACAATATTACTCGGTATCAAAGTATCAACACCGCTGACTTGATTAGCAGGAATAGTCAAACCATTGACTAATGTTGAAGATACCCCGTTGCGCGTATAACTGAGATCAAAACTGGATGATTGCGTCACCACCTGGCTACAGCTATCATCGGCACACGCCTTGACATTGATCTGGTTAACCTGACAACTACTTGCAGCGGCACTATAAGTCAGTAAATAATGATGAACCTGATTGAAACATTGAGGCTCGGTATAACTTGAACCATCATAATTAGTTTGTTGCGACTGATTGTCATAAATATTAGCAATCAGAACTGACGTCAAGCGTCCCGTAAAAATCATCAATTCATCAATAGGACCTTGCCATAGTTCAGCGTCCACATGACTCCCAGAAGGATAAGTTGAACTTACCAGTCGGCTAATATTTCCGCCCACATAAACATCAAAAGAATCTATCAATGTTTTATCAATATATAGCTCGCTGCGCTGATCAACTTTATTGGCTACTAAGGTAAGGTGATGCCACCCCGTAGAGAGGTTTTGATTTCCCAACGCAATATTGTTATTGCCTAAATACTGGGTACTACCCTTCCACATTTGTAATTGAAAATTATTGCTGGAATCCACCACCAATAGTTTACCCCGTGACGGGTCAGAATTTCCAAGCGCAGGATCGCCTATGCTTGCCAATGTTTGATATTGGTTACCCGTACTTGCCAATGGCCACTTAAACCAGACACTGACGGAATAATCATCGGCAACAGGAATGGCGGTGCTTACATACTCTGTGTTACCGTTAGGATATAATGCATTGCCCATCACATCGGAGCTTGTGACGGTTATGTCATTTTGGGGCGTGCCATGATAATTTCCAAGTGAATCAATAACCTGATTAACCCCATTGGTGTAAGCACACTCATCAAAACGATAATGAGCCAATAAACTCGCCACCGGAGTAACATGACAAAGTCCACCGTTAAGGGTGGGTGCCAGCCCTATAAATAGTGATCCTGCACGCATCTCGACGTTGTCAGCCGCCAAATAACCTTTTAACTCACTGTTACTGTTTAGCTTCACATCACCATTCACATAGAAAAATCCATGGGTCTTGCTTCCAGAATCAAAAATGGTTTCGTTAGATGGTGCATTGTGTATGGCAACTTGAATCTCACGTCCCGCTGGAGGCTGATAATTAAATTCACCTTTAGATTGGAACACATCAGCATGCATAGTCACAACGCCGTCGCCAGCCAGTACCAGACTACCACCAGATTCAATTTTAAGATTTCCAATCCAATAAATACCGGGATGCAAATAGAGAGTGCTATTGTTATTGACGGTAATTGCTTTTATGTAGTACTCATTGCGGGTCTGGGTATGGAATGTTAAATCATGGCCATTAGCGACATTAAATTTACCCCAATTCTGCAATGGGTTAGTGCTATTACCTATTACTTTTGACTGACTTTGCACATGTACATCATTGGATACTGAGGAATGGACAAACGGCTCCAATAACAGTTGTGGACCATGCTGATTGGTAACCTCACAGTCTTGTGTTGTACATGAATTATGATTAGCTTCATTGTTAATGAGGTTAATAGTGTCAAAGTTATGTTCATATCCAGCATTAATGATGGTGCCCTTATCAATAGTTAAGGTACTGCCATCAATGGTTCCTTGCAAACCACTGCCAAACAGTGCGGAACAGCTGCCTAGTTCTGCGTCGTTGTTGTCATTGTCGTCATTATCATCGTTATCATCACTTGGGCAAATATCCGTTAGCTCGGCATTGATGGTTGAAGTTCCCTGCATCAATAACACGCGAGAGGTAATAGCGCCATTAAACACGCTACTACCTGTCATGGTGGTTTTACCACGGTTATAAATCAAACCGTTGGCCACCGTAGAGTTGAGTTTTAAGGAACCATTACCGTAATTATGAACAAAAATATCCATATTCGCGGTACTCGTGCCATGTGCCGGATTAACCGTTCCACTGTTAGAAATAAACTGCTTTATGTGCAGTGTGACTTTTTCATCGCCTGTGGTAAGGGCTTTGACAGTTGCCGAATTTAACACCAGCTTATCAATCCAGTAAGTACCCGGTTTTAGCAGCAACGAAGAACCGCTAGCCATGTCTACCTTCTTCATGTAAAAGGTGGAGATGCTGCTGGTCTCAAATTCAAAGCGGTCATTGATATTAGCCGTTAAATTACCAAACGAGGCGATGTTTGCGTAGTCGCCCGTGGTCAAGCCTAATGTCTCCACGGTAACGCCTGCAGTCTCAAGTTTGATGGAATTGTTACTGGTATTATTCCATTGATTTGGCAACGTTAACGCAGTTGCCGTCTGCCCTGACACCGCACAGCGAGCATTAGCAACATTACAGCCGCCCAGTGGCATATTGTATTGGCCTTCGCTTTTCTTGAAATTAAGTATTTGCCCCGCGCCAATTATTTTAGCACTGCCGTCTTGTAACAGTTTACTGTCCCGAGAACCAAGGGTAATACTCTGCACACCACCACCAAACGTGGCCTGACATTGCTGCGCGTTATATACATTACCCATGGCACTAGTAGAAAATACAAGTGTCAATAACATCAACAACAGCCATACTTCTGAACAGTATTGGCGGGTATTAATCTGATTAGGGATCAGTAACAAAGTTATACTCCAAGTAATTAATCCGCTGCGGCCAATGTGGCCACGCGGAGACAAGCTAAGAACAGTAAAAAAACATAGCCAACAATAAAAACGGCTTTTTAGTCAACAGCTTTGGCATCCACCAATACACGACGATTGACGATAATATCACCAATCTGACAACTGCCCAAACTCTCAATCCGATAATAACTTACCGTGCGCTGTTTATATTGGTAATCGGTGGATTGACAGCTCGTTTGGTAACGACAATTACTCAACCCATTAGCGCCTAAAAACACGCGTGATACACCGGATACATTACACTGACTGCTTCCCGCTGTTGGAAATAGCACCGTCAGATTGTGTTCAATACCGCTTTCCGCTGCGTGATAAGCTTTCGCACCATATACCTCATAGACTATGGTTTGCTGGCTATTGACTAACACTCGCTGCAGCGTCAAGGCCAGCAGCAAAATCACAATCATGATGAAGATAGATATCACCAGCAATGCGCCCCGTTGCTTTTTCATTGCGCTAGGTGGTGGGGTTTTATGGTGCATTATTAATGTGGATCTCATGGTTGAAGCTGATAGATTCTTGATTGCGTTCAAAGCGCAATAACACATTAACCACGGCATTTCGTTGCAGTGTTGCCTGTTCCACCCTAAACGGATCATTAATATCACTGCCAACTAGCAAAGACAAAGGATTGTTATTATTTTCTGCCATTAATGCACCGTTACCAATTAATCCAATATCAGCACTGCCGGAAGGTAGGAAGCCATAACCTTGATGGCGAGTAACATCGCCGTTTGCTGACACACAATAGCTCACTGGTTGGCTGACGATATACAACCGTTCAGTGGGTGAATGCAACGGAAACTGAAACGGCGAAGCCAATTGAATAGCAATAACGCCATCACTATCTGTGGGCTCACCAATGGTCGCATTACCATTATCATCAGTGATACTGGTAATGCCAATACGGCGAGCGTTAAGTTGGTATACGTGACCGGGTTCAGTAGCGTAGATCACCGCATACTGACCGGTTGTGAATTGGTAATCATCGGCGGTGATAATGATCCCCTCTACCGTTGAACTGGCTATATCCGGCGCTACTGCAGCGGACATATACATAGTGGCACCTTCAATAGGCACAAATTCGATGCAATGACGCGCACTACCTTGCTGAGAAAGGCGCAGGGAGTTGGGTAATGCATAGCGCAATTCACGGGTCATACGTTCAACTAAAAAGCGGCTATCAGATAACAATTGGTCGCGCTCTGTCACATCAATATAGACCTGAACACTACTACCGATAAAAGCAAAGGTACCGGTACTTAAAATACCCAATATCATAATGACTAACAGTAACTCAATCAGGGTAAAGCCTGTCAAGGCTAAACGCTTCACATGAGGTAACATTAATAGTTACCCCGCAAGCGGCTAAAGGTTAATGCTAAGCCATTGGGCGTTGTGACCACGATAGTGATCAGTTTACTCGACGAACGGTCGGTGGCTAAGGCCACTGGATTGGTAGTAAAATCTACCGAATAGACCACGCTTACCGTCGCCGTGTAATTAGGATAATCTTGTTGTAAATCGCGGTTAAGTATATTCAGTACACCGCTGTAGTTGTGAAAATCATCAACGTCATCAAAGTCATTGCGATCACTCTCACCTGGATCATTTCCTGGCCCAAAAGTACTGGCTACACTGCACGCTATTTCACCTGTACTGGTATAATTACTGTCGCCATCAATATCCTCGTCACAGCGGCGCAGCCCACCGCTACCCACACTGTGTTCATCAAAGCGTTTCGCAATAATCTCGTTCATCAATGAGTTAGCTAACTCTGTGCCTTTGACTTGGTAAATAGGGTCAAGACTGCGCAATGCTTGGGGCATGAGAATACTGGTGACTATGGTCAGCACAATGGCGAATACCACAATCCCCACAATCAGCTCAATCAGGGTAAAACCCCTGATGCATCTCCGATAAACTAATCTGGATTGTTCTGCGCTTTGCACTGGCTTAGCAGGCATGTATGTAGCCTTCCGCCTCAATACACACAGCCGCATCTGTTTCACCACGGAAAATAACCTTACAGCCCTGAACACATTGCAAGCCAGCCGTATTGAGTCCTTGATAATAACCACGACCCAATGAATCAAACCGCAAACTAGCGACATCAGCAGTGATATCGTTACCACTGAAATCAGTGATTAAAAGCTGTACATCCTGTTGCTGCATTTCAGTAGTATCTGTAGTCACCAGTAAGCCCTGGCTAGACCCTTGCCATTGGTGTGCTGGGGTACTCGTGCAATCAGCATACGTGGTGCTTAAGTCTGGTGCAGAAAACCAGGGAGTGAGGCCACTATTGATATTAATTTGATAGCAATAACCTATGCTCTGAGTATGTTGCATGGCACGGGTTTGGAGGTGACGGGCGGCACTAATAAAGCGCGCTTGATAAGTGTATTCTGCGTATCCACCGTCATCCTGTACACGACTCACCGCCGCGACAGAAAGAATACTGATGATCACGAGCGTGATCATCAGTTCTATTAGAGTGAAACCGACATTACGAAATCTCACTTTTTGAAGCTTTGTATGTTAATTTAACTGTTGAAATATTAGTCTAGTCACAGCTATTAGTTACTGTGTATCCTGTTGCTGATTCAGCAACTGCGGAAGTCCCTGAACCCGATGCAGCAACGTAGTCAGTTAAAGAATAAACGACACTACAACCGTTTACGTTAACCGTGTAAGTTTCTTTGTTGCCTGTTCCACCAGGTGTACCCGTTAAATTATCTAGATCAAGTAAAGCACCAATACCTGTATCGGTTGCATCTGGATATACTCCAACTGAAGTGTATGCAGTGCTGTTCATCGCCAATTTCGCGACACCTAATTGGGCTGCTGAACTAAGTGAACCTTGCACGCCATCAGCTGTCGCGTTTTTTGCATCTTGACT